>CAYNGE010000022.1:0-15271 GCA_964396865.1 uncultured Planctomycetales bacterium | reverse complement strand
CGCGGTCATACCCCTGTATTTCACCGCAGACCCACAGGGCCTGAGGGAAGCCGCTCTTTAAAACATCACGGATAAAATTATTTAACTGAGATACTGTTAGAAATTCATCACTCACACCAACCCCCCGATCAATAATAATACGGCTTGCCGCTAAAAGGATACATCAACACCCCTAAACTGATCTTAAACCATTGACGGTGCTTACGCCCAGGAAGTAAACCATAAGGCAAAAAACGCAAGGCGTTGAAATAAGCCAACAACCAGACAAAAATAGAATAACGCTTGCGCATCTGGATGATCGATCGGCCTATGGCCAAAGGTTTGCGCATAGAATCGAAATAAAGGGGCGGATGATAGTAATTCAAATTTTCATCATGGATAACTTTTGGCTTATGGATCATCAATCGAATGCTCATCTCCGTATCTTCATATGTGGGCAATCCCTTCATAAAACCGCCCAATTCATGAATGGTCTTTTTACGATAAAAAGAACACCTGTTAGTAAATGAAAATTGATCAAGAAAGTCATATTTTTCCCGTACGATCCCAAACAACGGATTGGCCCGGGGGACCAAAACATCGCAATTGGACCCATTAAAAATAGTTAAAGCTGATCGTAAAAAATCTTCCTGGAAGATCCTTGTGTCGTCATCCAGAAAAAGCAAAAATTCCCCTTTTGATAAAAGAACGGATGTGTTCCTTAGATCGGATAAAAGCTTCACAGGTTCGCCGGTCTGATAAAGATGAATGTCCAAATAGGGCTTATACAAATCGACCAACTTTAATATCCCGTCACCCTGCCCATCAAAAACAATGACTGTTTCAAAATCATTCTTCGGCAGGTTCTGACGGCTTAAGTCGGATAATAAGCCCTCCAAAAGAGCAATCCTGTTGGAAACGATCAAACATGAAATAAAATTTGATTTGAAAACAATTTCCTTATGCCCCAGCCCTCCCGTAATATCAAAGGGAGCTAACTTGTAAAAAGCCCTTAAAACCCGATATTGGATCTTATGACAATTAAAGGTTTTCATCAATTTCGATATCTTTCATACAGACATAACTGCCTTTACACGTCGGCAACGTATATCCGAACCTCGTACAGGGACAACAAGGAACATTTTTCGTGATGACTTTATGTTTCTCTCCTTTAGGGCCCCATTTAGCCAAATTACCGGGGCCGAAGATCCCAATGACCGGCACGCCTATGGCACAAGCCAGATGCATGAGCCCGGAATCCGGGCCTATAAATAAGGAACTTTCTTGAATTAAAGCCGCACTGCGCATTAAAGATAATTGACCCGCGTAATTAAAAATTTTAGGAGAATTTATTTTAGCGGCAATTCTTTGAGCAAGAAGGGCAACATCCCTTCCTCCTAATAAAACAATATAATGATCTTTTTTTAGGTAGTAGTGAATGATATCCGTGATCTGCTCTTCATTTAACCGCCTTAAAATAATACTTGCGCCTATAAATACTGTAACAAACTTGCCGCGCAATTGCTCTTTGGCCCAAGTTTGGGCCGGTAGATCTATATGGAAAGAACCCTCCAGCCCCTTTATATCGCCAACCTGCAGAATGTCTTTAAAAAGATTTAAAAAATTATCCAATTCATACCCGTCCATAGCGTAGTCCACGGCCCTATGGAATAATTTAGCGCGATTGGGTCTTGTGGCGAATCCTATTTTGTAAGAAGAATGAAGCAGGCAGGCTGTCAAAGCGCTTAAGTAATGCCACTGTTCTGTATCAATAATAACATCGTAAGAATTAAAAAAGATCTTAAAGGACGGCTGATCATAAAGATAAACTGTATTCAATAGATGCGCTTGTGAAGTAAAGACCTCCACGTTCCTTCGTTCACATAATATGTCGATCATAAAATCCCGGTCTTTAAGGGCTTTAAGGATAGGCAATAGAAATACCGCATCTCCTATCCCGCCGGGACGTATGATCAAAATATTCTTTATTTTCCCGGGTAATCCTTTCCCGGGCAAAATAGGCAATAAAAAAGCCGCCATCCCTCCTGCTAAATGATCAATTGCTTTAAATAATTTAATTCGGAAAGAAGCCAAAGAGCAGAAAATGTCCAAAAATGAGATTTTTTTTGTCATCTAAATTTTGAAAAACCGATTATGATCACGACAAAAATGATCCACAGGAAGATATCGACCAGGAGAGGAACATCTGATAAAAGAATGCCTTCGGGTTCACCCCCTAATTTATGCGCATGGATCAAATATAAATAACGAAAAATGCCGTATACGACAAAGGGTGTTGAATAAAACATCCCATAGCCTCCGACACGCCGGACAACTTCCGGGGAAACCGTATAAAGACCGTAAAAAACAATGGAAAGGGTTGAAGAAATAATGATCATCTGGTCTAAAAAATAAGGAGAATAGTGCGGCAAAACCCGCCGATGGGCCGCCGCATCAGATTTAAGGATTGAGATCTCGTAACGGCGCTTAGTAAATCCAAGGAATAAGGCCAGTACAAATATGCATATGAGCATCCAAAACGACGGCAGTATATGAATAGCCGCGGCGCCTGCCAAGACCCGGATCTGAAAGCCAAAAGCGATCATTAAAACATCGACCACAACAATATGCTTGGCCCGTAAATTGTATATGATATTCAATAAGATATACGCAGTGGAAAAAATAAAGAATTTTTGGTTCAAATTCCATGAAAGGATCTGACCTAAGATCAAAGCGACGGCGGCAATGGCTAAAGCCGCTGAAATAGAAATTTTACCCGCGGCTATGGGCCTTTTAGACTTTTGCGGATGAAGACGGTCCGCTTTCAGGTCAACAATGTCGTTAATGATGTACATGCCGCTGGAGATCAGACAAAAAGCAATGACTCCCCATAAACAATCGACCCATAATTTCGATTCAACAAAACGCCCCGAAAAAATAAGAGGAGAGATCAGGAAAATATTCTTTACCCATTGCTTGCCTCTTAATAAGTCAAAAAATAATTTCATCGGACTCCCTTATTAATTTGCCCTTTACGCAGATAAATTTGGGCCAAATTAAAATATATTTCCTGGTAAGAATGGTTGATCCGCAGGGCTTTATGAAAATACTCTTCGGCTTTATTTAAATTGCCTTTGTTGTAATAGGCGACACCTAAATTGTTGTATACAACGGCTGAAGGTTTCATGTGTAATAACTGTTCATCAATGGCAATGGCCTTGTCAAAAACCCTCATCCTGACATACACAGCGGCCAAATTAGCCAGAGTTTCATAACTGCCGGGTTCCAATTTTAGGGACCTATATAAATACTCCAGGGCTTGAGGATACTCCCCTAAATGGATATACGCCACGCCAAGATTTGTATACGGCCTGGCCTTATAAGGAGACTTCTTGGCGGTGTCTGTCCATAAACTGACTTCATCTTTGTAGATCCGGTTCCTTTGTATCGTCATGATCGAAAAAATTAAAACTATTACTCCCATTAAAATGGTATAAGCTCTGCGATCGCGGATCAAGGCCCTCATGATCGACACAAAACCTATACAAAAACCAAATAAAGGCAAATAAAGCCGGTATTCCACGATCACATAGGCTATGGGAAAAATGGTTGATTCGACAGATAGGGTCAAGAAAAACCAAAAGATACCAAAGCTAACAAGCGGATATTTAGATCTGACACGCACGGCGTATGTCAATAGGAGGATAATGAATAAACAACCTGCCATCACATCCGGTTCCAAGAAACTGTGAGACAGATGCATATCATAGTCAAAATTTAACCCTACCGGCCAAAACAAAAGACGAATATAGACCAAAATGACCCGAAATTGCGTCAAAAAATAATTGAATGCCGTTATAGTCTCTCCCTGATGCGATTGGGAATATAAATGTGCCCCGGTTAAGATATAAATAATATTAAAACGATAGAAGAATAAAATGATGCTTGTTATAAAAAGGACCAGCCCCGCAGGCAGCCAGCGCTTCCATCCGGCTATACTAACATTTTTAAAACCGTCTAAAATAAGAGCCTCGCACAATACAATGGCCAGCGGTAAAGTGATAACTGTTTCCCGGGTAAAAATTCCTAATAGGCCGGCTAAGGCGGATGCCCAAAAAAACGCGCCCTTTTCTTTCTCCTGCGATAAACGTCCTTTAAAATATAAACACAAAGATATCAAATAAAACAAAGCAGCCAGAATGACATAACGCTGGGTGATATGGTCTACCGCCATTGTTTGCACCGGATGGGCGATAAAAAGGAGCGCTGCCCAAAAAGACAAACTCTCTTTCTGGGCGGCGATCGCCAATGAACGAAATTTAGGAGCAGAAAGGACCAAACAAAAAAGCCACCAAACAGCCAGGCCGCAACCAAGATGGATCAAAATATTAAAAACGTGATAGCCCCGGACGTCTAAGCGGTCTAAGGCATAATTCAAGGCAAAGGTCCAGGTCCCCACCCAGCGCCTGGGTTGGTAATGAACTATGGCTCTAAAATTGGAGAAATGATGAATGGAAGAATTGCGGACGATGAAAGGCTCATCGTCATAAATAAATGAGTTTTGTAAGGAGTTGGCATAAATGAGCGCCCCCGTCAAAACGATCAAAAAACCACTCAAAAGATTAAATCGTAAATGAGGGGCCGTCGGCAAAATAGTCAAACGCTCACTGTCCTGTGCCATAGGCACCTATTAAGGAAGGCCCTATTTTTTTAGGGCTTTTTGCAGAGCTTCTTCGAAGAGCAGGACCGATAGATCGATCTCTTCTTCAGTGATATAAAGCGAAGGCGCCAGGGTAAACGCATTCTTGTAATATCCGCCGGCATCCAATACTAACCCGCGTTTTTTACCGCCCGCGGAAAGCTCTCCGCTTAAACCAATATTCTTGATCGCATTCGTCAATTCACGATTGGGCGTAAAGCCGTCTTTTTCGCACATTTCCATGCGCAAAGCAAGCCCCAGACCGTCAACCTGGCCGATGTAAGGATATTTTTTCTGCAGGGCCTTGAGCTGTTTAAGAAAATACGCCCCCCTTTTGGGGATATCCACATCAAAATTGGAGTCTTCAATGAGGTCCATCACCGCAAGGCCGGCGGCTGTGCCCAACGGATTGGAAGAAAATGTCGAGTGGGTCGTGCCCGGAGGAAAAACTTCCGGCGAAATAAGTTCTTCTTTGGCCCAAATCCCGGAAAGCGGGTTAAGGCCGTTAGTCAGGGATTTGCCAAAAACAATGATATCCGGCACCACCCCGAAATGTTCAATAGACCATAGCTTGCCGGTACGGTAAAAACCCATTTGTACCTCATCCGCGACAAATAAAACATGATATTTGTCCAGGGTCTTCTTTAATCCTTTAAAATAATCCAATGGCGGGACAATATATCCACCGGTTCCCTGCACCGGCTCGACGAAAAACGCCCCATATTCACAATTATTATTCTTGGGATTGACTACGGAATAATATTCGGATTCGAACATTTTCTCAAATCTCTTTAAGCAGGAAAGATCACAACAGTCTTTATTATCTTTTCCTTCCGGGCAACGAAAGCAGTATGGATAAGGAATGAAATTGGCCCGGTCGGAAGAATGGACGAAATGCTCCCTATAACGGTAACTGGAGGTAATGGCGCATGCCGCCAAGGTGCGGCCATGATAGCCGCCCATGAACGCGAAAACCGGGATCTTGCCCGTGTGGTTGCGCACGACTTTAATGGCATCTTCGATGGCCTGCGCTCCCCCGACATTAAAATGCACCCGGCCTTTGACGCCGAATTTCTTTTCTATACCCATGGAAATTTTGGCCGCTAATTTGATCTTCTCCTCATGCAAATACTGGCAGGCCAACTGCGGAAGGGTGTCGATCTGTTTTTTTAAGGCATCGTTGAGACGTTTGTTCTTATATCCAAAATTGGCCGCGGAATACCACATCTGCAGATCCAAATATTCCAGCCCATTGGAATCATACAAATACATCCCTTCAGATCCACGAAAAATATTCATTTGCTTGGCATAATGGACGGTATCACCCCATGAACAATACTTCGACTCCAGCTCAAGCAACTTTTGATCAGTCATTCGGTTCATATTCTATCCCTTGCGGTTATGACGGCCGCGGGCCGTCGCTTCTTGAAAATAATTATACACATCTCCCAAGTTCTTGTAAGGAATGCAATCTATGTTTTCCTTCGTTAAATAACTCAATAAATTGTCTTTGGCAAAAACAATATCCGAAACACGCGCCGGACAATAATCTGAACGGCCATCCCCGACAAATATGATCAACTTATTCTCCGTCTTGTCTTTTGTCAAATGGATCTTCTTGCAATGCGCGCAGGAAAGGCAAAAAGGATTATCATAAGGAAAAGACGGGATAATATGCTCGCGATAAAAACGCAGCGCGTTACCGTAGACCTTCAAATCCCTGATACCTTGGTTTGCTAAGATCTGCTCTACGATGCAAGTAAAGTTATCACTCAAAATAACCGGCTTGATGCCTTCTTGGACTAACAAAGACAAAAGCTGATGGAAGTGAGGATCGAATTCGACTTTCTTTATAAACTTATACAGAACGCTTCTGGAAACGCGTATATTCCTTAATTGCCCTGTCAGGCATTCTTTGGTGCCGATCTGCCCTTCCAACCATGCCTCTTCCAGCTCCATCCAATGCTTATTAATGGAGAAACGCTGAATTATATCATCCAGGACATCCGTGGTCGTCACGGTATTGTCAAAATCAAAAAACACGCGGCAATTAGCCAGCACAATGGGAGATTTAGTATGAAGTTTTGTTTCCAGCTGATTTAGACGATTAATAAATGGCATAATTTTTTATAAAAGGACGGGCTGCCCGGAAAAAAACCGCTGCATATGCAGTGCCACTGTATTGCGTTCCTGATCTGCGGTGATGATATGATAGGAATTATGTAAAAGCACCAGTTCTTTGCGGTTGGATTTGACCCTGTTATAAATAAATTGAGAATTGCGTACGCTGCTCATATCATCATGCTTGGCCTGAATGAGCTGAACAGGCGTCGAGATCCCCTGCAGGCGTCCGCTTAAATGTTTTACTAATTTTTCCAGCTGATACAATAAAGTCAATGGAAAAAATGGATATCCGTATTGATGCACCTGCTCCATATTATGCAGATCAGCCCGGCTGTAAAATTCATGAATACGGCGGCGCACTGATTCATTTTTAATACCATAGGGCGGCTCTTCCTTGAAATAGAAAAAATATTTCAGAGGGGTTTTGTAGGCCAACGGCAGAAGAAAACGATACCAGGGCGCATTCCAGCCGTCATAAAAAAGCGTGGGAGAAAGGCAGCTGACGCCGCCTAACTCATTTTTGAATTCATCCGCCAAGAGCAGCGCTAACAAAGCCCCCATCGAAAGCCCTCCGGCATAAATTTGCTTATACTGGCCGCGGATCTGGAGATAACATTGACGGACCGTCTGATAAAAATCCTGCCATTTGCTCATTTGGAGAATTTGGATCGGCGCCCCGTGATTGGCCAAACGCGGGCAATAGATCGCATAGCCTTGGCGGTTTAAGAAATTGGCCAAAAACCTCATTTCATGAGGCGTGCCCGTCATGCCATGAATGAGAATGATGGCCTGGCCGTTTTGTCCCGGCAGCTGGTATCCATTGTCCGGCAGATCCGATTTTACGGCAGGCTTAAAAAAACTTTTTAAATTAACGGAGAATTTAACGGCCATAATTTTATTTACTCACTTTTTTGGAAGCAATGTAGTCCACGATATTTTTAACGGTCTTGGCCTCATAGAGGTCCGCATCCGGGATCTTCAAGTCAAATTTCTCTTCCAATTCAAATGCAATTTCTACGGACCCGAAGGAATCCACTCCCAGATCTTCGACTAAGCGCGACTCCAAAGAGATACGCCCCGCTTCCATGCTCAATTGTTTGGCTAAGATCTCTTTGATCGTTGATTCAATCTCACCATAGGTCATTGATCTTTATCTCCTTTGTAATCTGAAAAAACAATACAGGCATTACAATTGCCAAAGCCAAATGAATTAGATAAAACCGCGTTCAATGAGGCCTTACGGCCCTCATTAGGAACATAATCCAAATCACATTCCGGGTCTTTATCCTTATAATTGATAGTCGGCGGAATGAACTTATTCTTAATGGCTAAAGCGCAAACCACCGCTTCAATGCCCCCCGCAGCCCCCAGGCTGTGGCCGATCATGGATTTCGTTGAAGAAATCGGGATCTTATAAGCTTGCTGACCAAATGCCTTTTTAATAGCCCCGGTCTCCGCACGGTCATTGGCCACAGTCGATGTGGCATGGGCATTGATATAATCAATGCTATTAATGCCTAAACCGGCATCTTTCAAAGCATCAGTCATAGCCTGAGCCGCATCTTCGCCGCTTAGATCAGGTATGACCATGTGACGGGCGCCCGAATTGCTGGCATACCCGGTTATTTCCGCGTAGATCGGCGCATTTCTCTCACGCGCATGATCCAGCTCTTCTAAAATAAGTCCGCCGCCTCCCTCACTTAAAACAAAACCATCACGTTCTTTATCAAAAGGACGCGACGCCTCCTGAGGGACATCATTTTTTTTAGACAATACCCTTAACGCGCAATAAGCCCCAAAATTTAACCGCGTCAGCGGCGCCTCAACCCCTCCGGTCACGCATACATCCATATCGCCCCACTGGATCTTATGAAAAGCCTCGCCAACGGCGTGGCTCCCGGAAGCGCAAGCTGTTGAGATCACCATATTGGGCCCCAGACAACCGTACCGGATGGCAATATGACTGGATACCGCATTAGGTGAAATTCTAGGCACTGAAGAAGGGTTAATACGAAGGGCTCCTTTGTCGAGGACCGCCACCATCTGCTCCTCATGGAACATCATCCCTCCCAAACCGGAACCGATGATAACCCCTATTCTATGCTTATCTTCCTTTTCTAGATCCAATCGGCTGTCTTGCATTGCCATTTGGGTGCAAGCCAGCCCAAAATGGACAAACCTGTCAACCTTTTTGGCCACCTCCGCAGGCATATACTGGCAAGGATCAAAACCTCTGACCTCGCCGGCTATGCGCGAATCAAAAGCATCTGCGTTAAAACAGGTGATTTTATCTATGCCTGAGCGGCCTTTAATATTCGCTTGCCAAAAATTCTCAAGACCGATACCGTTACAAGCAACCACGCCCATACCGGTTATGACCACACGTCTTTTATTCATTATAACAAAATCCTGGCTCAGTTATTTATAAATTTTAATAAAATAATTGGCAGTTACTATACCATAATAAAGACTAAACAGAAAAGAAATCTTACTACTGCGCATATCTTAATCAAAACTTAAAGTTTGCTCCGCTGGGGGTCAATGTTGTGTCGCCTTCCACCTGACTTTCCATGTCCCCGGGATTGAGCGCTGCCCTTAAATTTTCCTTCTGGATCCATCGTTCCATCTGGTCCGCGCTTAAAACTTTACTTAAACTTTGATATTCATCCTGCTTTAATGCCCTCATTGCGCTTCTTACCGCGGCATGGTCGACAATGCCCTGTCCTTGTACTTCCTCTAAAATCTTCTCACGTTTAGTGACATATTCCTTGATGATCGGCTTTACGGCATCTCTCTGGCTTTCCGTCAAATTTAATTCTGTTGCCATTTTCGCCGTCATATCATCCGCGCTTTGCTGCTGGTCCTGGGCAAAAGCAGATAGACTAAAACCAAAGAGTACCGCTAAAACATATCCAACGACCTTATTGTTCATAGCTTTTTCCTTCCGTTTTCTATCCAGCGCCGTCGATACTGCGCAAATACCTTCCGGTCATTGCCGCCGTCAAATCCAAATTCAAAGCCACAGGACGGGCAAATCTCATGAGACGGCTCTTGATCGGGCCCGAAAGGCGCCTCCATAAGCCCGTCAAATCCGCACACCGGGCAGGTATATTTTTCCTTCATTGCCTCATCCAGTAGAAATAATCCGTCTTAAAATAAGTGCGGATCCGGCCGCTTCGAGTCATCACCGCGAATTCACCGCTGCTTAACTTGTAGTGTTCCACATCACCATTAGGCCTGATCTTTTCTAACACGTCTTTTCCAGGAGAAGCATTTAAAAGGGCCCGCGCTCTTTCCAAATATTGTCCTTGTGTATGTACGCCTAATTGGTCCCCGTGTTTTAAATAATGCGCCTCTAATTGTCCGGGAGCAAAATCCCCTGCCTGGACGGTCGAGACGGCAGGGGCCAGCGCATCTTGCCCATAACATATGGGCGTCGAAATACATATCAGTAGAAAAAGTAAGAATTTCATAAAGGTAAAATAGGGGATGACAAGTCCCTTAAACGTATTTTATTGATGACTTCGTAAAATTCCCGGACCTTGTCTGAAACGATCTTTTCTGCTTGTTGGACGGCGCCAAGACGCTTTTGAATATTGTCCTGGACTACACAATCCAAATCATCCACAGTCACTAAAAAAACACCCCCAACCCCGGCGGCTTGAGGGTCAATATTGCGAGGCACGGATATATCGATCAAAACGAGCTTACGGCCATTGCGAGCCTTGAGCGCCTCCTCAACTAGATCTTTATCAATCAGGTAATGGGGACAATTAGTCGAACAAATGCAGACATCGGCTTGCGATAAGATCTCTTTCATTTCCCAAAACGCAACGGCTGTTACGCCGCTTTGTTGGGCTAACTCTTGCGCTTTTTCCATCGTGCGGTTCATAATGTAGATCTTTTTGACCCCTTTATTGATAAGCTGTTGGACGGACAAGCGGCCCATTTTGCCGGAGCCTACGATCAAAACGATCTTGTCTAGCAATGATCCTAAAATTTTCTGCGCCATGCCGACACTCGCCCAGCTTACTGAGGAACCGCCAAAATCGATCTGGGTTTCCCGGCGGGCCTTCTTGCCTGTTTCCAGGACAAAATGAGCCAGGATGTTAAAGATCTTATCCATCATCGCATTTTTGCGTGAAAGCTCGATCGCCTCCCTCATCTGCCCTAAAATTTGTTTCTCTCCTAAGATCAAGGAATCCAGCCCGCAAGCGACTTTCAAGAGATGTTCTACGCTGCGGGGGCCTTCGAGCACATAAAATAATTTTTGCAGGTCGTGCGTCTGCGGCTGGCCCTTGAGGCGAAATAACTTCTTTATAATTTCCGCAGGCGCATGGTCATCCACCACATGGGCATAAATTTCACAACGATTGCAGGTGGAAAGAACGATGGCGGAGACAACCGACGGATCATTCTTAAATTCGGACAATAAAAGTTCTGTTTCTACGGAGGTTAGAAAAAACTTTTCCCGTGTTTGGATAGCTGAAGTTTTATGGTTGATGCCTACCGTTAAGATCTTCATGCCGCGGGTTTTCGCTCTATGTTTTTAAAACGGGGTTTAGGATCTTATTGATGCTGGGGACCAGCTTATCACATAAATCGCTTTTATTAATAAACTCTTTGATGATTTCCCTGCCCACTAAAGGTTGGACGTCTTTAACATCAAACATGGTCAACATAATGATGGAACAATCCGGCACACTGGCCTTAATTTGAGTGGCCGCTTCGATGCCGTTCATCCCTTTAAGCCAAAAATCCATCAGTATAATTTGCGGTTTACTCTGTTTAGCTAACAGGACCGCCTGTTCTCCGGATGAAGCTTCCAATAGTTCGGCATTGACATGGCTTACTTCCAAAAAATGGCGCACGGCATTACGAAAATCTTTATGGTCTTCTACTATTAAAATAGTTACCATAAAACCTCTTTAAATTAATCCCTTGGCCAGGGCGTATTTAACAAGCGCGGCGGTCGTCTTTAACCCCAATTTATGAATAAGATGATTGCGATGGGTCTCTACCGTACGGATACTGATCTTAAGGCGTGCCGCGACATTTTTGTTGGCATTTCCCTGAGCGACCAATTTTAAGATCTCCTTTTCACGTTCGGTCAGGATCTCCAAAGAAGGAATATCTCCTTCTTTCACGGAGCGGACATATTGTTCGGTGATCAGCTCGGAAATGGACGGCGAAATAAATGTCTTGCCCTTCATCACCATTTTAATGGCCATGGCCAGCAGATCAAACGCATTGTCTTTAAGAATATAGCCTGAAGCCCCGTTGGCCATGGCCTTCTTAAAATGTTCCTGGTCTTTTTGCATGGTCAATACCAGGCATTTGATCTTTGGAAATCCCTTGCGGATCTCTTTGAGCGTTGCAAGGCCGTCTAAATTAGGCATGGATAGGTCCATCACTACACAATCCGCCTTGACGCAAGTCAATTGCTCTAAAAGCTCTTGGCCGTCCTTAGCCTGGGCCACTACTTTAAAATCCGGCTCACGGTCCAACAGGCCTCTTAATCCGGCCCTGAGTATTTCGTGGTCGTCCGCTAAAATAATACGAACAGCGGCCATTATTTGTCCCTCCAGCAAGGGATATCCACATTAATGGACGTCCCGTGTTTTAGCTGGGATTGAATTTCTATTTTACCCCCGAGCAAGTTCGTCCTTTCACGCATGGTGATTAATCCTAAACCTTTGGACTTGTCCTTTAATATAAAACCGCGCCCATTGTCTTCTATGACGATCTTCAAATGATTTTTTACGACGCGCAAAGCCACTTTGACATTGGTGGCCTTGGCATTCTTGACGATATTAGTTAAGGCTTCCTGAACAATACGGAATACATTGATGGTGTCTGATTGAAAATGTAAATTCACCAAATGGCTGTGGGTAAAAGTAATTTTGACGCCTCCCCCGCGATTGATCTCATCGATCATCAAATTGATCGCCGTAGTTAAACCCAAAGCTTCCAGGGTCGAGGGACGTAAACGCATGGCTAAATTCCTCGACTTATCAATGATCGTATCCAAATACCCCAAGATCTTTTTATGTTCTTTGAGGGCATTTGTGGCCCTTCCCTTTTGCAGCCACGCGGATTGAAACAGCATTTTAAGTGTGGCCAAGGACTGTCCCAGATCATCATGCAAGTCACGGGCTATGCGGTCACACTCCTGCTCTTGCGCCTGAATAATGCGCGCAGGCAAAGCCTTGACCTGTTCCTCCATCATTTTGCGCGTGCTTATCTCATAACGGATAGAAACATATTGGTAGGGCTTGCCTTCATGGTCAAGGAAAGGAACTATGGTACTGTCCACCCAATAAAAACTGCCGTCTTTGGCGCGGTTACGGATCTCCCCTCTCCATACCTTGCCTTGGGCAATGGTGCACCACATATCGGCAAAAAACTCTCTGGGATGATACCCGGAATTAATGATCCTGTGATTTTGGCCTAATAATTCCTCCTTGGAATATTTAGAAATTTCACAGAACTTATCATTGACATAAATGATGTTCCCAAATTTGTCGGTGATGGCCACAATGGCAGACGCATCCAACGCAAACTTGATGTCGGCTAATTCTTTAAGAGTTTCCTGCAGTGTATGATCTTTGGCTTCCATGTCCCGTCCCTGTGGCGTTTTTGGACAATTATAGCATTCTTCGATGTTATTTCAAAAGAGTTTGGCGGGGATGGGCGTCTCTTCGAATCTGGCCTTCAACAAGTCCATTTCCGCGGCGGAATACCGGCTTTGTTGGTTAAACCGAAGGTCAACCATCTTTGGGGAAGGCACAAAAGGCTGCAGCACATAATGATCGCTCCGGGTTATCAAGCACCGGATATCATCCAAATCGTCACTGGAACAAAATTCTTTGACCACCGTTGTGCGAAACTGATACGGGATGCCGCTGTGGACAATGAGATCAATACTCTCCCTGATCTTACCGGTGTCACAAGCGATGCCTGTGACTTGGGGGTACTTACTCAGGGAAGATTTGATATCCATGGCAATGTAATCAAGCAAATGAAGCCCCAAAAGAAAGGATAAAACTTCCGGCCGGCTGCCATTGGTGTCCAATTTGACCAAGAAGCCCATGTCCTTGGCCCGGTTAATAAAATCAGGCAGGTCTTTTTGTAAGGTAGGTTCGCCGCCGGTTATAACAACTCCCTGCAATTTCCCCCGGTGATCCTGTAAATAACTCAAGATCTCTTCTTGAGGAAGCGGCGATTGGAACGCTTGAGGGTCAACCAATTCAGGATTATGGCAAAAGCCGCATCGGAAATTACACCCCTGAGTAAAGACCGTGGCCGCGACTTTTCCCGGAAAATCAACCAATGTTAACTTTTGAAAACCGCCTATGCGCATACATGATAATTTTTTCGTCTGCGAAACTCTTCCTTTTTACCTTTATTCCACTGTTTGACCGGCCTTAAATACCCCACCACCCGTGAATACACCTCGCATTCACTGCCGCAGCCTCCGCAGGTCTCCTGCTCGCCGGCTAAATAACCGCAGTTAGGGCAAACACTAAAGGTTGGGGTGATCGTAAAATACGGCAGACGATATTGGCTGCAGATGGTCTTGATGAGATGCTTTAGGCCTTCTGTATTGCTGATGTCCTCGCCGATAAAACCGTGCAGCACTGTGCCGCCGGTATACAACGTCTGCAGCTGGTCCTGATGGTCTAAGGCCGCAAAAATATCGTTGGTGTGTTCCACCGGCAAATGCGATGAATTGGAATAGAATGGTTCACGGCCTTTGGCATATTCTTCCTGGTTGGCACAGATAATATCACCGAACATGCCCTTATCCAATTTTGCCAGGCTGTAAGAAGTCCCCTCTGCCGGGGTTGCTTCCAGGTTAAAAATATTGCCTGTTTCCTCCTGAAAACCCATAAGCTTATCGCGCATAAATTGCAGCACCCTGACGGCAAAATCTTTGCCCTTGGGGGACACGATATTTTCTCCGAGCAGATTCATGCAGGCCTCATTCATCCCCAAAAGTCCGATGGTGGAAAAATGATTCTTCCAATATTGGTCGAAACGCTCTTTGATATGGCGCAAATAAAATTTGATATAAGGATAGAGGTTTTCTTCGGTCAGTTTTTCTAAGATCTTACGTTTGATCTCCAGGCTTTCTTTTGCCAAATTCATTTTTTCCAACAATTGAGCGAAAAACTCTTCCTCGGTCTTGGATGTATATCCAATTCGCGGCAAATTAATGGTGACGACCCCGATCGATCCCGTCAAGGGGGATGCTCCGAATAAACCGCCCCCGCGGTTCCTTAATTGACGGTTGTCCAGACGCAAACGGCAGCACATGCTGCGCGCGTCTTCCGGGTTCATATCTGAATTGATAAAATTGGAGAAATACGGGATCCCGTATTTAGCGGTCATTTTCCATAACAATTCCAGATTGGGATTGTCCCAATTGAAATCTTTGGTCATATTGTATGTGGGAATAGGGAATGT
>CAYNGE010000021.1:0-15315 GCA_964396865.1 uncultured Planctomycetales bacterium | reverse complement strand
TACCCCAAGCCCTCCGCTATAAATGGGAATATCCAGCATTGTCGGGATATGGATCTTAAATACATAATCGGAGATCCAGTAATTAGAGAACACCTGGTGTTTAAAGAATTTATTCTTCTCGCTCATTGGGCCTTTAAGCTGAAAAGAATTGTAGATACTGGGAGCCAGGCCGTATTCCATGGAAAAATAGGCGATTGATTTATCCGATGGACGGGCTAATTTGGTTTCAGCCTCTAAAATAGGGGCGATGGGAAAGGAAAAATAAGTCGACTCGTTGATGTCTTTGCTATAGTGGCCATCAAAATTCTCGATCTGGCTGGTCCATTCTTTATACGTCACTTTAATACCCCTGTTGGTTCTGCTGCCAGTTCTTAAACGTGGCTTGATTGATACTATTGATACGAGCTCTCCTGCGTGCATTATGCAGACGCTGCTTGGTTTTTCTGGCCTGAGCGGGATTCTGCCCTAAAGTATGCATACTATCCGTAATGTTATTCCACATGGTCTGCCGGTTGGGATCCGGATAATTGGCCAATGCGGGCGATGCCGACAGCGTTGTCAGCATTAATAAACACGCCACGGTCAAAAATAAACGTTTCATGTTGTTTTCCCCTTTCTACCTCACCGTCATTGCGAGCGAAGCGAAGCAATCTCTACTATTTTAATCCCAATCATTTAATCTTTTTCGGTTTTGTTTTTTTAAAGCATTTTTCCTTTTATTTTCCAACATCCGCTCTTTGGATCCTTGCGATCGTTTGCGATCTTGACGCCGCTTTTTTTCCCGTAGGATTTGACAGGACAACAACAGCTGATGCTGTCTTTGCTGCAAAGCGAAGCCAAGCATTTCCCAGGCTTGTTGACGGTTTAAAAACTGGCTGCGGTGTTTCTGGCATTTGACAATAATTCCGGTTGGCTTATGGATCAATACAACACAGGTGGCCACTTTATTAACATTCTGGCCTCCCGGCCCGGAGGAACGCACAAACGATTCCACGACATCTTTTTTTAATAAAGCTCTCATTTAAAGCGAATTAAAGAAGGCGCGTATTCTTTAGGGGCTTCGTAGCCTAAAAGATTTAAGAGAGTCGCCGCCACATTAGCTAAGCCTTGGTCCGGCAGATGGGACATTTCATACTCTCCCTGATAACCGGGATCCACGATCGCGCAAGGCACAGGATTTAAGGAATGGGCTGTGCTGACCTGTTTTTGGCCGTTCTTGACCGTAAACATGACATCCGCATTGCCGTGATCGGCCGTGACCAGGGCTATACCGTTTAATTCGCGCACGGCCTGCAATAATTTGGCCACACATTCATCAACGGTTTGGACGGCGATGATGATCGCCTCAGGGATACCGGTATGCCCAACCATGTCGCCGTTGGGAAAATTCAGGCGCCCAAACCTGTACCGTCCGCTTTTAAGAAGCTCTATGGTTTTATCGGTGATCTCATACGCTTTCATTTTAGGGGCTTGATCAAAACGGACTTTATCAGACGGGATCTCCACATAGGTTTCTAATTTATCATCAATGTATCCGGACCTGTTCCCGTTCCAAAAATAAGTTACGTGGCCGTATTTCTGGGTCTCTGAAATGGCAAAAGAGGTGATATTATTGGCGCACATATAAGTCCCTACCGATCCCTCAATTTGCGGCGGAGACACCAAATAATTTTTAGGGATATGCAGATCCCCATCGTATTCCATCATGCCGGCAAAAAGCACATCCGGAAGGCGGACCCTGTCGAACTTGTCAAAATCTTTATTCTCAAAAGCCATGGATAATTCTATGGCCCGGTCCCCGCGGAAATTAAAAAAGACCACGGAATCCCCGTCTTCGATGGTGCCAACCGGACTGCCATCATCCTGGATGACAAAAGAATCCAAATATTGGTCCGTGATCTTAGGGTCCTCTTTATAATATGTTTCTACCGCTTCTTTGGCAGAGGAAAAATAACGGCCGCGACCCAAGACATGGGCCTTCCAGCCGCGCTCCACGACAGACCAATCCGCGTTATAGCGGTCCATGGTGGTCACCATACGCCCTCCGCCGGAAGCGATGCGATAATCATAGCCCTTATGGGAACCGTTGATCTCTTTAAGCAAGCTTTCAGTCTTTTCAATATAGGTCAGGGCTGATTTTTCATAAACATCACGGCCGTCTAAAAGCACGTGGATGCAAACGCGGGCCACTCCTTCTTCTGCGCATCGTCGAACCAAAACGAATAATTGGTCAATATGAGAATGCACATTGCCGTCGGACAAAAGCCCTATGAAATGAAAGATCTTGTTATCCGCTTTGACCCTTTCGACTAATTTTTTCCATATCGGGGTTTGAAAAATAGCGCCGCTTTCAATGGATCTCTCAACGAGCTTGGCTCCCTGATCAAAAACACGGCCGGCTCCCAAGGCATTATGCCCCACCTCGGAGTTGCCCATGTCCTCGTCACTGGGCAGTCCGACCGCTGTTCCGTGGGCTTTAAGCTGTGTATACAATTTGGATCTCATCAATTCATTTAAGCAGGCAGGTTTGGCTAAAAATACCCCATTGCTATCGTCTTGTTTACCGATGCCGATTCCGTCCATGATGATCAGCAGTAAAGGACCTGGACGGCCGGAAAAATTTGGCAATTTTTTTAACTCTAAAGAAGTCATATGAACCTTTTTTCAAAAAGTTTGTTAATATTTTCCAACTGACAGGGCGTCATTTTGCAGAACGCTTTTTAGAAGAAGATTTAGATTTACTCCGGGGCTTTACTTTGTCATTGGCATGATAACTGACCCATGCTGAGGCATGCTTTTTGAGCCAATCTTCGGCAGCGGCTTCAAAGCCAATGTCATAACCGGCAATCTCGCTTTCCAGCCATTTATGCCGGTTGATCTCTTCGATCACCTTTTTATTATGCAATAATTTTTTCGGATCTATGCCCGCTAAATATTGCTTTATATTCTTTGTTTTTGGGTGCCGTGCCGTTTTCTTTTTCATTTCATTTATTGTAAGCGTTGCTTCTTTTTTTTGCAAGAAATTCTATCGGCCTGTTTCTTTCTGAACCCCGCCGCATGTCAATAACGACGGGCGGGGCTTTAAGCTGCCCGCGAAGCTGATAGGCCGCGATCCCGAAAGCCACAGCCACATTCAAAGAATTTTTGATCCCGTTCATCTCAATTTCAATGGCCGCATCAGATAAGGATTGCAGTTCGGCGGCAATACCGCCCACTTCGTTACCAACAACCAAACATACAGCGCTTTTCGGCTTGAATGCATCATGGGCAAAAGCGCCTTGCATTTGCTCCAAGAGCACGATCTGATATCCTTCTTGTTTTAATTCTTTAAGTAAACCTAAAATATCTTCGCGATACTCCCAAGGCACATGGTCCTGGGCCCCTAAAGCCGTTTTGGCAATACCTCCTTGAGGAGGGAAACCTGTGATGCCGCAAAGCCAGATCTTTTCTATCCCTACCCCATCCGCCGTACGAAAAATAGCGCCCACATTATGCAAACTGCGGATATTATTCAATACCACGCACAATGGCAATTTTGGGTTTGCTTGTTTTTCCACCTGACGGGTGACAATTTCCTCATGAGATAGTTTACGCATTACCCTCAAGCTTCTCCCATTCCTCGGTCACTGCTTCAACCAAAGGTTTGATAATACCTTCGGAAAAATCAAAAGAGATCCCCGCGGCATGATACAGGTCCACAACCGAAACAGAACCTCCCAAAGAAAGTCCGGCCTTATAATCCGCCAGCGCTTCGGCAGGATCACGACGGGCCTTGAGCCAAATTTGCAAAGCCCCTAACTGGGCGATCCCGTATTCAATATAATAAAAAGGTACTTCAAAAATATGCAATTGCCTGTGCCATAAATACGCTTGGATGTCCGTCAAATCGCTCCAGTCGATAAATTTGCCGCCGAACTGTTCATAAAATCCCATCCAGGCTCGGCGTCTCTCATCCGAAGTATGTCCCGGATGCTCATAAAGCCAATGCTGAAAAGCATCGATATTGGCGACCCAGGGCAGGATTTGAATGATCCCCTCCAAATGTTCGCGGTTGGATCTTTGTACATCTTTGGGGTCATAAAACTCGCCTAAATAGTCCGATCCCATTAATTCCATGGCCATGGAGGCCACTTCACAAAATTCCATGGGAGCATGACGATAATCCACAAGTGGATCTTTGGCACAGGCCAAAGCATGAAAAGAGTGGCCTGACTCGTGCAGTAACGTGCGCACGTCATCATCGATACCGACAGCGTTCATAAAAATAAAGGGCTTCCTTGCCTCGTTTAAAGTATTTTGATAACCGCCCGGGGCTTTTCCCGGCCGGCTAGCCAGGTCCAAAAGCCCCTCTTCATACATCTCTTGAAATTGAAGGCCGAAATCTTTGTCCAATTTATTAAAAATAGCCTGCACGCCTTTCACTAACTCCCCCGCATCCTTGAAAGGAAGCAAAGGTTTTCGTCCCAATGTATCGACCAAGGTGTCCCATGGCCGCAATGACTTTAATTTCATCTGCTTTTGGCGCTTACTTAAGATCTTTCCGTTTAAAGGGACTATTAATTTTTCAACTGTTTCATGAAATTTCTTGCAATCCCGTGGGCCGTAGTCAAAACGATGATAAGCCTTAAACTGGTAATCAACAAAATTGGTATAACCGGCATTACGGGCCATTGTATGGCGTAATTCAAACATGTTTTCAAAAATTTCTTCCAGTTTATCTTTATCTTGGAGGCGGCGCTTAGCGGCGGCTCTCCAGGCGCCCTCGCGTCTTGCGCGGTCTGTTTCCAGAAGGTATTTGTTCATCTGCGGCATGGTGCATTCTTGGCCCTCAAAGGCCACTGTCATGGCCCCGCATACGGCCTGATATTGCTGGCTTAACAAATCCACCTTTGTCTGCAGCGGCACATTTTTATCGACAAAAAGCTCGATATCCGTTTTGACCGCGCGGTCATAGACTTGATACCGCCTGGCATCCAAAGCAAAAAGTCCGCGGGCATTTTGATATTTATGGTTTAAACGGTCATTGACCGGTTTGACCGCAGGTGATATGGTTTCCACAAAACGGGTATATTCTTGGGCGATCTTGGGATCATCGGTGTGGCAGGTCATGCGTATATACAAAATAGATCCTGCTTCGGATAAAGCCGCATCCAACTCAGAGCGGTGGACCAGCCAAAGTTCCAAATCCTTAGCTGAATTGATCGGTCGCCTTTCTAATTGTTCATATAGATCCACCACCTTGGTCACATCGGTCAGATCAATATTCTCAGGAACAAAGACCCTTTTTTGATAATGCTTCAAGCAAGCTAAATTCACGGAACAATCTCCTTGACAAACGATTGATTTCAAGTATATTTAGGAATCAATTTTTTAAACATTACAAGAGGGTAATCCATGAGATCCTGTATTATTTGCGCCAAAAGTCCGTCATCCGGCAGAAAATATAAAAGACGCGGTATGGAAAAGAAAAAAGGCGGCGCCGGTTCTAAAGTCGTCGGTAAAAGCTTCCGTATGGTGCTTCCCAACCTGCAGCGCATTAAGATCATCCTAAACGGCACTGTCCAACGGGCCCTGGTTTGTACCAGCTGTATACAGGCCAATAAAGTCCGGCGAGCCGCTTAAGAAGCTTCCGCTTACTTAATATCCTTGAGCATCAACTGAACGGCCGGGGCCTTGTTCCAGTCGTCAATGCTTAAGGTATAAGCCAAATCCACCACAGATCCTAATTTAACCTTTTCTTTAAAAGAACCCATGCCGAAACCCACGGCGCTTATGGTTTTAACACCATCGCTGACCCAAAATTTTATAGTATCGCGGCCTAACACCGATGGCGGGCTTTTGACCGTAAGTTTACGTGAGCAAAACACCGGCGTTGGATTGCCCTCCCCATGAGGCTCCATGGAAGCAATGATCTCTACTAGATCCAAATCAATGATACTCAAAGGGATTTCGCAATCAATCCCCAAAGTCGGGGTCAGCTTTTCCGGCGGTAAAGACAGCTGGGCGAAATCATTCATGGCCTGACGAAAA
Organism: uncultured Planctomycetales bacterium; assembly: GCA_964396865.1. Classification (GTDB taxonomy): domain Bacteria; phylum Omnitrophota; class Gorgyraeia; order Zapsychrales; family Fredricksoniimonadaceae; genus JABDGZ01. The sequence continues at coordinate 9,285 of CAYNGE010000021.1, read as the reverse complement.
TTCTCAATATTGTCATATTTTAAACGCAAACCCGCGGCCCGTTTATGTCCACCATAGTTCTCCAAGACCGCCGCGCAGCTTGTCAAGGCTTCGTGTAAATGAAACCCGTCAATGGACCGGGCCGAGCCGGTCCCTATCCCGTCTTCCACAGAAATGACGATCGTCGGGCGGTAGTATTTATCCACAATACGGCTGGCAACAATGCCTAATACCCCTTTATGCCATCCTTCCTTATAAACGACAATAATATCCTGGGCTTTAAGCGCTTCATCCGCCTCGATCATGGCCATGGCTTCGTCAACGACCGTATTTTGCATTTTTTGGCGGGATTGATTATGCGCCTCCAGGCTACAGGCCAAAGCATGGGCATCCTTCGGGTCTTCCGACAAAAGCAGGTCCAAAGAAACCGAGGCCGAGTCCATTCGCCCGGCGGCATTCAAACGCGGGCCTAAGATAAAACCGATATAATATGGTTTCATTTTTTTGTCAGCGATCTTGGCCACTTCCAGCAAAGCCCTTAATCCGGGCTTCTTCGTCCGCTCTATCAACGGTAAACCATTTTTAACAAAAATGCGGTTTTCCCCAAGCAAAACCACCACATCCGCCACTGTCCCGATCGCAACCAGATCCAGATCCTCCATTGGCACCTGACCCAAGATCGCCTGTGTTAATTTGGCCACCAAACCGACAGCGGATAAATTTTTAAAAGGATACGAGCAATCACCGCGTTTAGGATCGATGATCGCCAAGGCCATCGGCAGTTTGTCACCTTCCGGCTCGTGATGGTCAATGACGATCACATCAATACCGGCGGCATTGAGCGCTTCTATGGGATCAAAAGCATTGATGCCGCAATCCACTGTAATGAGCAATTGTATTTTCTGGGATTGGGCAAATTCAGCCACGCCTGTATTTAAGCCATAGCCTTCATCCATGCGGTGCGGGATATAATTAACAGCTTGTATGCCCAGACGCTTAAGCAAACGGCGCAGCAAAGCACTTGAAGTCACTCCATCCACATCATAGTCCCCATAAATAAGGACTTTCTCGGATCTTTGTTGGGCCTGCTTAATGCGGGCAATAGCGCGATCCATGTCCTTCAACAAAAAAGGATCATAGAGAAAAGATATGTCCGCCGACAAAAACATTCTTGCCTGCGCAGCATCGGTGATCTGACGGTTGATCAAAAGCTGAGCTAAAATAGGATGAATGCCTAAAATGTCACTAAAATCTTTTTGCTGCTGCGGATCACAAGGCTGGATGGTCCATCGTTTAGTCATAGAAGTTACATCTTCGAAGGCGCGCCGACACCTAAAAGTCTTAGGCCGTTGCCTAAAACCACTTGGGTTGCGTTAATGAGCGCCAGGCGCTCAGCGGAAAGTTCTTTGTTTTCATCCAGCACCCGGCAAGAATCATAAAATTTATGGAATGCCCCGGCCACTTCCTGCAAAAAACGCACCAGACTAAAGGGTTCCAGGGTCTTGGCACAACCGATCAAAATATCCGGATACAAACCAATTTTGCGCATCAAATCCATTTCTTCGGGCCTTTGCAGGCATTTGATGTCTTTTGTCTTTGGGGTCAACTGGGCCTCCTGGCTGGCTCGACGGATAATGCTGTCAATGCGCGCGTGCGCGTATTGAATATAATACACCGGATTTTCAGAGCTTTGCTTTTTAGCCAGGTCCAGATCAAACTCCAGATGGGCGTTGGCCTGACGCATCAAAAAGAAAAACCGGGCCGCGTCACGGCCCACTTCATCGATGACCTCGCGCAAAGAAATAAATTCACCACGCCTTGTTGACATAGAAACCTCTTGACCGCCGCGATAAATAGTGGCTAATTGCACGATCAGGATGTCCAGATCATCCGGGGAATAACCCAAAGCCCCTGCTGCGGCTTTGATGCGGGAAATATAGCCATGATGGTCCGGCCCAAGAATATTGACGATATGTTTAAAACCCCGCGCGAATTTATCTTTATGATAAACAATGTCCGGAGTCAGGTAAGTATATTGTCCGTCGCTTTTCCTGACGACACGGTCTTTATCATCCCCCCATAGGGTAGATTTAAACCACCACGCCCCTTCGTTCTCATAGATGAAATTCTTTGCCTTCAGATCAGCCAGTACTTGCTGGATGGCTTGGGGGTTGGCGATCTTTGATTGATAGGACCAAATATCAAAATGAACCCCGAAATCTTCCAGATCTTTTTTGATCATCTCCATTAAAAACTCAACGCCAAATTGTCTAAAAGCACTCTCCTGCTGACGATCCAGTTCTGCGGGTGTTTTAACGCCGTGCCGGGCCATAAATTCCTTGGCCATCACGCGAATATAATCACCCTGATAACCATCCTCCGGAAAAGGCACATCTTGCCCCAAGATCTGTTGGGCGCGTACTTTCAGTGAACGGCCTAAAATATTGATCTGATTGCCTTCATCATTGACATAATATTCTCTTTTGGTATCAAAACCGACGGTGTTAAGGATATTGACCAGGGTGTCTCCCACCGCTGCCTGGCGGCCGTGGGCAACGGTCAAAGGACCGGTAGGATTGGCGCTTACAAATTCCAGACAAAATTTCTCGTTATGGCCGAAATTCGAACGGCCATAATTTTCCTGACTGGAGAATACATCGTATAAAACACTATAAAATCCTTCGGGCGATAAATAAAAGTTAATAAAACCGGGATTTTTGATCTCTATCTTGGCAATGCGCCCTTTCAAAGGGCCGGCCTTCAAAAGTTCGTCAAGGCGCGGCACCATTTGCCGGGCAATAGACATGGGATCTGTTTTAAGCAGGCGGCTTAATTGTAAGGCGATGTTGCAGGAGAATTCCCCATGCTGTTTGTCCGCCGGCATATCAATAAGCACCGCCGGAGGCGAGATCCCCACAAACAGTTTCAAGGCCTCTTCAATGATATTCTGCAGTTGTAAGCGGTAATCAGAGAACATAGATAGGGCGGGAACTACTTTTTCTTGCCACGGGTCTTGTGCTCAATTTTAACAGCGTCCTGCCAGAGATGTTCAAGGCCGTAAAACTCGCGGGCCTGGGATTCAAAAATATGGGCGACCACATCGCCCATATCCAACAAAACCCAAGTGCCGTTTTCCTGCTGAAACTGTTGGCCTCCCAAGGATTTTAAACTACGGCCGAAATTGACTTCAACGTCTTTTTCTTTCAGCTTTTCTTCAATACCTTCGGCTATGGCTTTGGCTTGGCGGTCTGATGTTCCGGTGGCGATAACAAAATAGTCGCAGAAATTAACTAACGGACGCATGTCTAAAATGACGACGTCCTGCGCCTTCATGTCTTCGGCAAATCCCGCAACTCTTTTAGCTAATCGTTGGGACGCTAAAACTTTCTGACGAATAGATCTATTCCTTACGCTTATTTCTTTTTAAGCTTAGCGGCCTGATCCTTGCTTAACACTCGCCAGCATTCATGCGGCCCTTTAAGGGATTTGGCGACTGCGAAAAAACGCCCGCTTTTTTCTTTGACTTGATAATCTTCGGATTCAAATTTGTTTTTGGTCTTTACATCGTAAAAAGATAATTTCTCCATCCAATCCTCCTGTTTATTTTATTATTCACCAATACTTCACATTAATGATTTAGTGTTGAGTCTAATGGATATTTTTTTCTTTGTCAATTCAAATTGCTAAAGCTATTCTGATTTTAAAGAACGCCCCATCAAGTCCGCCATGGCGCAAGCCACAGCCTTATTTTTATAAATGATCTTGTAGACTTCGCTGACAATGGGCATGGCAATTTTCTTTTTGCGGGCCAAATGATACACCGCTTGGGCACAACCGACGCCTTCAGCCACGGCATCCATCCGGGCCAATATGGTCTTGATCTTCTTTCCCTGTCCCAGGGCCTCGCCGACCATGCGATTACGGCTATTGGGGCTAAAACACGTGGTCGCCAAATCCCCCAGTCCTGCCAGGCCGTAAAATGTTTCCCGTCGACATCCTAAGACCGCCCCGAGACGCGTGATCTCCGCAAGACCGCGGGTTAAGATCGCGGCCTTGGCATTGGTCCCAAGCTTTAGTCCATCGCAAATACCGCAGGCTATGGCAATGACATTCTTGGCGCTGCCCCCGATCTCGACGCCTGCCACGTCTGTATTGGTGTAAATACGGAAAGTCTCCGAATTAAAGACTTTTTGGACTGATACAGCCAGGTCCTTACTGCGGCAGGCAGCAACCGCAGTTGTGGGGATACGCGCGGCAACCTCCGCGGCAATGGTCGGTCCGGACAAGACAACTAACGGCGTGCGGGGCAAATGGTCACAAACGATCTCCGACATGCGTTTAAAAGACCGCGGATGTAAACCTTTGATCACGCTCACAAATACTTTCCCCTGATACGGGGCCGCCTTGATCTGACTTAAGATGCCGGTTAAATATTCCGAAGGAACGGCTAAAACAACCAGATCACCGAATAAGATCGCCCCCCTGATATCGGATGTTAATCGTACCCCGGCAGGGACCTTAAATCCGGGTAAGAATTTTTTATTCTCGCGTGTTTTAGCAATTTGGACGATATTCCGGGGAAAAGCACCCCAAAGAGTCACAGGATATTGCTTGCGGGCCAAATGAATGGCCAGGGTCGTTCCCCAAGCTCCGTCGCCGATGATGCTGACTTTTTTGATCATATGCATAAGTATGTTGGAGCGGGAGAACGGAATCGAACCGTCGTTACTAGCTTGGAAGGCTAGAGTTCTACCACTGAACTACTCCCGCAAAAACCTATTCCTTATACCAGAAAATTTCAGTTAAGACAAAAGAATTCCCATGACCGCTTGATCATGCATATAAACGATACTCTTGGCTTGCAATCCGGCTGATCCATGCTTTATGGTCCAGATACCATTTGATCGTGGCCTTAATGCCCTCTTCGAACTTCACTGACGGCTCCCAACCTAACTGGCGCTTGATCTTCCCGGCATCGATCGCGTAACGGCGGTCGTGCCCGAGCCGGTCCTTGACAAAACCGATCAAACTCTCGGGTTTGCCAAGTTCCTTAAGGATGATCTTGACTATATCAATATTATGCCGCTCATTATGGCCGCCGATATTATAGATCTCTCCTACTTGCCCCCGGCATAGAACCGCATCGATCGCCCGGCAATGGTCCTCCACATAGATCCAATCGCGTACGTTCATTCCGTCGCCATAAACCGGAAGCGGCTTATCTTCCAGCGCCTGGGAGATCATCAACGGTATAAGTTTCTCCGGAAACTGATAGGGGCCGTAATTGTTGGAACAGCGCGTAATGATACCGGGGAACCCAAAAGTATGATGATAGGCACGTACCAGAAGATCGCTTCCCGCTTTACTGGCGGAATAAGGGCTGTTGGGCAAAAGCGGAGAATCTTCCGTAAAATATCCCTTCTCGCCCAAACTTCCGTAAACTTCATCCGTTGATATATGAACAAACCGTTCGATAGAATTCGCCCTGGCATGGTCCAATAAAATTTGAGTGCCTAATGTATTGGTCCGGGAAAAAACCGCGGGGCCTTCAATGCTGCGGTCCACATGCGATTCAGCGGCAAAATGCACGATAAGCTGTGACTTTTTCATCACGGATGCGACATTTTCGCCGGATGTTATGTCTCCGCGAACAAATTCATAACGGGGATCGTCCTTGATGTCATCCAAATTATCCGGGTTACCCGCATAGGTCAAGGCATCAAAATTAATGACACAAAGGTTCTTATGCCGGGCAAGTATATGCTTTATAAAATTTGACCCGATAAATCCGCATCCGCCGGTCACTAATAACGTCTTTGCCGCCACCTTTATTTTCCTTTCAGCGTTGGTCGTCCTCGGACACCTTTTTTAAAAGCCAGGCCATGTTCTGACCTAAAACTGTCATTGTTTCTATCCCCTCTTTGTCTTTAGTGACGTCTCCGATCTCACGGCCAAAGGCAAAATTCCAATAACTTGAGCCGACTATGATCATCTCAGATATCGTAAAAAAGTGGTTGATGGTATCAAAAGCATGGATAGCGCCGCCGCGACGCACAGCCAGGACCGCTGCGCCGATCTTGCGTCTTAGGAAACTGTCGTTGGACCGCGAGACCAGGCAGGCGCGGTCGATGAGCGCTTTCATCTCCGAGGAGACATCCGCCACATAAACCGGTGAACCAAGGATGATGCCGTCCGCTTCGATCATTTTGGCGATGCATTCGTTGACAATGTCATCTCCAAAGGAACAACGTCTGTTCTTTTTGTTGGAACATTTATAACAAGCCCTGCAGCCGTGGACCGTATGGCCCGCCAGTTGGACTTGCTCACATTCAATGCCATTTTTACGTAAAGGTTCAAAGGCTTTTTCAATTAAAATAGAAGTATTTCCGTTTTTGCGTGAACTTCCGTTGATGGCAACAACTTTCATTTTTACTCCTTCCTTGCGGCCTATGTGAGAATTCTTTGAAGAATTCTAAAATAGATTGTATCATAGGAAGTTATGAAATCAACTTTCATCGGTGAGGCCATCAAACCCGTTATTGATACCTGTGACACCGGCCGCATGGCTATTGGCGGGCCCGGATTGCCCAAGGAGTTTATTTGGCGCGGCGAAAGGGTCTCCATCACCGATATCCTGCGCGCCTGGAAAACGACCGGCCCCTGCCGCCATGGCAGCGGTGAACAATACGTCCGCAGGCATTGGTTTGAAGTCAAAACCAGCCGCCACGGCACAATGAAAATTTATTTCGATCGCGGAGCTTTGGGCAGAACTAAAGAGATGGGATGGCGGATATATACTAAGGAGTAAGGATCCGGGTGTACGCTTGTAAGTTTACTTCATCGAAACATACAAAAATGACTTTTTGAATTCTTGACCCTGTTAAATTATCTTTCACTGTCTTAAGAGCTATTTGCGCGGCGCGGTCAATAGGAAAACGGTAAACTCCGGTGCTGATCGCGGGAAACGCGATGGTCTTAATTTGATTGGCTTGGGCCGCCTTTAATGAATTGCGATAGCAATTGGCCAGCAGCTCATCCTCATTATCCCTTCCGCCATGCCATACAGGCCCAACCGTATGGATCACAAACTTGGCAGGAAGCTTATAACCTTTGGTTATCTTGGCTTCCCCTGTTTTGCAGCCGTGCAAGGCGATGCATTCCTCCAAAAGCTTGGGGCCTGCGGCCCTATGAATGGCGCCGTCAACACCGCCGCCGCCTAAAAGACTTGTGTTAGCGGCATTAACGATCGCATCCACCTCTTCTTTGGTAATGTCGCCGATCTTAACTTCAATCTGGCTGCTCATCATATGTGATCATCGCTCGTATTTGAATTTTTTGTGGACCCCGCCCGGAGTCTTTTTCCAGGGCTTAGATGTGCCCCTTCCTTTTCTTTTCTCCCAAGCACGTGTTCCGGCGGGTTTTGAAAATTTTGGGGATCTTTTTTCAGGGATGACCGGGATCGCATGGCGCAATTCTTTGATCTCCTTATAATTTTTCTTAGGCTTAACAGCTTTGGGACGTTGAACGCTCACGCTTAAGGGCCGCCCCATAAACTCTTTTCCGTGTAAAGCGGTGATGGCGGTTTGTGCTTGAACGTCGTCCGGCATATTCACAAAACCAAAACCCCGCGAATTTTGACCTGACTTTTTCTTAATGCTGACAGAAGTAACAACGCCAAAGGCCTCAAAGATCTTTTTAACATCTTCCCCTGTAGCTGAAAATGATAAATTACCTACGAAAACATTCATCCTCTATCCTCCCTTACACCACTCCTTGAAAGCTCCGGCGGTGGATCATGCAGGCCCCATGCTTTTTGATGGCCGATCGATGGGCCTTTGTAGGATAACCTTTGTGTTGGGCAAATCCGTATTGCGGAAAGATCCGATCATAAGCGCTTAAAATATGATCACGATAAACTTTGGCTATGATGGAAGCGCAGGCAATGGACAATGATTTTGTGTCCCCTGCGATAATAGTCTGGCAAAAGTAAGTTAATTGGGACCTGAAAATATTGCCGTCGACTAAGAGGGCCACCTGACGATCAAAAGCCTTTCCGGATGTGATCTCTTGCGGCATACGCCGGATCAATTGCTTGACCGCCATTTCCATCGCCATATGGGAAGCGTTAAGGATATTGATCCGGTCAATGGCTGTTTCGCTGATCATACCGATGCCGACATAGGCTTTATTGAAAATTTCGTGGAAAGCGGTTAAACGCGCCTGGGGTCGCATTTTTTTGGAATCGTCGATCAAACATTGAAAGTCGAAGCTCCGTAAGCAGACCGCGGCAGCAACGACAGGCCCGGCTAAAGGCCCGCGGCCGGCCTCGTCTATCCCTAAAATAAAACGCAAGCCTTTATTGGAGGCTTGCGTTTCATAATAAAGCATATCTGCGGCATTGGCAGACATTAAATTTTATTGTACAGTTTGGTCAACTTGAACGCGGGCTTTTTTACCCAGACGATCACGCAGGTAGTATAATTTCGCCCGTTTAATAACGCCTTTGGAGACGACTTCGATCTTCTCGATGACCGGTGAATGGAGCGGAAAAGTCCTCTCCACCCCTTCGCCGAAAGAAATTTTACGCACGGTAAAAGCAGACCCTAATCCGATGCCGGTCTTTTTGATCACTGTGCCTTCAAAAGGATGAATGCGGATCTTATCGGCTTCCTTGACCTTGATCCTCATTTTTACAGTGTCGCCAACGTCAAAAAGAGGAAGATCCTTACGGATGCTCTTTTCGCCGATCGATGCGATCTTTTCAAGATTACTTGCTGCCATATTCTTACCCTTTCTTATCTAATAACAGATCAGGCCTGACCTTTTTGGTCATAAGCAGGGCCTGGGAATGCCGCCAGTTTTCTATGCTTTTATGATTGCCAGATAATAGCACATCGGGTACTTTTATGCCACGAAAATTTGCCGGCCGGGTGTACTGCGGCCCTTCTAATAAATGGCTTTCAAATGACTCATGGACTAAAGATTCTTTTTTGCCTAAAACCCCCGGGATCAAGCGTGTGACGGCATCCACGATGACCATGGCCGGGACCTCTCCGCCGGTTAAAACATAATCCCCGGCTGAAATTTCTTCATCCACCAGATGCCGACGGACGCGTTCGTCGATCCCCTCGTAATGGCCACAGATAATAATCAAATTTTTTGACGCGGTCAAGCGTTTTGCGTGAAATTGTGTAAAAGGCTTGCCTGACGGGGAAGTATAGATCACCCTGGCCTTTCGCCGGCCTTTGATGGCTTTTACAGCGTCGAATAAGGGCTGCGGCATTAATACCATGCCGGGTCCGCCGC
>CAYNGE010000020.1:0-15466 GCA_964396865.1 uncultured Planctomycetales bacterium | reverse complement strand
ACGGGATGCATCCGGAGCTCATTAAATTGGTAGGCCGCCTGCGTTACCGCACATCGTTCGGTCAAAACGGATTGAACCATTCGATCGAAGTGGCCAAGCTCATGGGCATTATGGCGCATCAGCTGGGAGTGGATGTGAAGACCGCCAAACGCGCGGGGCTCCTGCACGATATCGGTAAGGTCGTTTCTTCAGATGTGGAAGAAGGAACGCATGCCATTGTGGGGGGGCGACTTGCGCGTAAATACGGAGAATCCGAAGAAGTGGCTTATGCCGTTGAGAGCCATCATGCGGAAGTGGAAATGAACACGGTCTACGGGGTCTTGGTTTCCGCGGCGGACGCCATCAGCGCGGCACGTCCCGGGGCCCGCGCGGAGAGCATGGAAACATATATCAAGCGCCTGGAGAATCTGGAAAAAATTTCCAATTCCTTTAAGGGCGTTGAGAAGTCCTACGCCCTGCAAGCCGGCAGGGAGATCAGGGTGGTGGTCATGCCTGAGAAGGTCAACGACGACGAAGCGGTGGTCATGGCGCGGGACATACGCAAGAAGATCGAAGAAGAGATGGAATATCCCGGACACATCAAGGTCATGGTGGTGCGGGAGATCCGAGCCATCGAATATGCGAAATAGCGAGCAGAGCTAATGGCTAAATTTATTGCTTCTCGCTCCTAGGTCATTTTTTAACGTCAAAAGTTTTTCTGTTGTTCCGGTGTCTGAACAACTCGCCTTGAAGTTCTCTGGAACTTCAAGGCTCAAACAGGTTCAGACATCCCGTGGCCCAAAGCCACGGGATTCCCGAAACAACAATAAACTTTTGACTAAAAATGACAAGTCGCTTCGAACCAATAAATTTATCCATTAGCAATGATAGTCGTAGAAATTATTCTAATGGCGTTCTTATTAGAAAGAAGGAAGCATGAATATATTATGCATCGGGGACGTTGTCGGCCGGCCGGGGCGGGAGGCACTGGCCCAAGTCCTGCCGAAATTAAAAAAAGACCGCAGTATTGATTTTGTGATCGCCAACGCGGAGAATGCGTCCGGCGGCTCTGGTCTTATCCCTAAAAATGCCGATGAAATTTTAAGTTCCGGAGTTGACGTGATAACGATGGGGGACCATGTCTGGGACAAGCCTGAAATTTTCGCGTATTTACAAGAGCACCCCACAAAGATCATACGTCCGGCGAATTTTCCAGAGGGCGTACCCGGAGCGGGATGGACGATCGCAAGGGCGGCCAACGGTATTAAAGTGGGCGTAATAAATCTTTTGGGCCGCACCTTTATGAGGTATAATGTACTTTGTCCGTTTCGCGCATTGGAGGGCATTGCCGCGGAAATACACAAGCAAACCCCATTGATCATGGTGGATATGCACGCGGAAGCCACCAGCGAAAAGATGGCGTTGGGTCATTTTTCCGACGGGAAAGTTTCAAGCGTCTTTGGCACCCATACGCACATACAAACCGCTGATGAGAAAATTTTGCCTGAAGGCACCGCGTATATTACGGACCTTGGCATGAGCGGTCCTTATGATTCCGTGATCGGCCAGGACAAATTAAAGATCATCAATCGTTTTCTTACCAGCATGCCGCATAAATTTGAGGTGGCCCAGGGACGCTCGACGGTCCATGGCGTCATAGTTAAAGTGGACCCAAAAACCGGCCGTGCCGAGGGCATTAACCGTATACAAATAGAGGCGGATTGATATGGCTGTGGAAGGTTTCGATCGCAGAAAATTCCCCAGAGTGCTTTATCCGTGCGTGATCAAAGTCATATCTCCCGGAGGGCCGCAGGAAGCGGTCTTGACCCATACGGAAAATATCGGGCAAGGCGGCCTTTGCATTATTATTAAAAAAGAGATCAAGCTTTTTACGCCGGTGGCAATGGAAGTCGATCTTTTAGACGGCAGCGAGCACATCTTTCCCGAAGGCAAAGTGGTCTGGAACGTGTGCCGTAAATCCGACGAAGAGGTCAAGCCCCTGTTTTATAATATCGGCATCGAATTTACCAAGATGTCCAAAGCGGACCATGATCATTTGCGGGAAAATCTCGAACAGTTGATCAAAAACGGAACGCAATTGTCCAAACCTTTTATTTAAAGCCATTGATATATGCCCGAGAATAATCGACGAAAAACCCCGCGTGTTAATTATCTCTGTCATGTGACTATGTGGGCGACGCAAGGGGCCTACGATACGGTATTGACCCAAACGTCTGATATCGGCGTGGGAGGTTTCCGCGCGCATCTTAATCAGTCGATCTCTAAAGGGATCAAAATTGATATTCAAATCGATTTTACCGACAGGATGACCCCGTTTAGATGCAAGGGAGTTGTGGTGCACTGTCAGCAGGAGAGCAACAAAGATTATAATGTCGGCGTTCGGTTTGAGTCTTTAACCGATCTCCAACGGCATTTCCTCGAAAGAAAAATTTCTGAACTGATCAATTTAGAGAACAAAGGTAATCCGTAATGGTCCGCGTCCGTTTTGCCCCATCCCCCACCGGGTATTTGCATATCGGAGGAGCCCGCACCGCGCTATTTAACTGGATGTATGCCAAAGCCCAGGGCGGGCAATTCATTTTACGCATTGAAGACACCGACAAAGTCCGCTCCAAGGCCGAATACTTTGAGGAGATCCTTGATAGCATGAAGTGGCTGGGGTTGACGTGGGATGAGTTTTACAAACAAAGCGACCGCTTTGAGATATACCGTCCATACGCGGACAAACTTCTGACGGAAGGCAAGGCTTACAAGGACAAAGAGGCGGTCATCCTCAAAGTCCCGGAGAAATCCGTTAAAATGTATGATCTCATCCGCGGCGAGATCGTCACCGACACCATAGAGATCAAAGACCAGGTGTTAATGAAGTCCGACGGGTCGCCCACGTATAGTTTTGCCTGCGTCATTGACGATGCTTTGATGGAAATTTCCTGCGTCATCCGCGGGGAAGACCATATTTCCAATACACCCAAGCAGATCCTTATCTACGAAGCTTTGGGATTCAAGCTGCCCAAGTTTGCCCACTTGCCTTTGATCTTAGATCCCGAGGGCGGCCGCATGTCCAAGCGCGCCGGCGCTGTCGCGGTCACAGAATACCGTACTCAAGGGTTTTTACCTGAGGCCATTGTCAACTACCTGATGCTTTTAGGCTGGTCGCCCGGGAATAATCAGGAGAAGATCACAATGGCCCGCGCACTCCAAACATTTTCCATCAAAAAAATCAACAAAGCCGGCGCTGCTTTTTCTTTGGATAAGCTCAGGTGGCTTAATAGCCAATATATTAAAGAAGCAGACACGGCTAAATTAGCGGACGCCCTCATACCATTGGTGGCCGCGAAATATCCCGGAGTACATTTGCCGCGAGGCGAATTTGAGCAGATGGTGCAATTGTTCAAGGGACGCATGAGTACGCTTGCGGATTTTTTAGATTGGACAGATTTTATATTTAATGAACAGGTGTCTTTTCAAGAGGAAGCCAGGGTCCAGCATTTGTCCCGGGATATGCGCAGGGAATTTGAATTATTGGCGCAAGCCCTAAGCTCGATCGGCGATTTTAATGCTAAAACAGCGGAAGGAGCTTTTCGCCAGACAGTGGCAGAGCTTGGCATTGAGGCCGGCGTTTTAGTGCATCCGGTGCGTGTAGCCTTGACCGGCCGTGCGGTGGGGCCAGGGCTGTTTGATACCATGGGCGTTTTGGGCCAGCAGAAGACCATCCGCCGTTTAAGAGAAGCGTTTAAATAAATACTGCCTTGTCGTCTAATGGTAGGACACGAGATTCTGGATCTCGGTATCATGGTTCGAGTCCATGCGAGGCAACCAGTAAATTGCTTATCTTCCAACCTTCCTGCGCTTAATTTCTAATAAATTTCATTTAAATTCATAGTCAATTCTAAATCTCCGACGATAAATCCTCAAGAAAGCGTTATCTCAAAAAGCTTCAAATGGGCTTGTAAATGGTATTTTTAGGATAAATACTCTATATAAGGGGAGAAAATCTTATATATGCCTAAAACGCCATTAGCCATTCTAACCTTGGTGAGTTTTTTGGTAAGCTTAGTAATAGGCCCTATGCCGGCCTACGCCCAAGATTATCGTTTGCCTGCGCCCGGGGTCATGGTTCATTTAAGCCCACCGCTTAATCCCCCAATACTCAAAGGAATCAAAGTTCATCCTGATAATCCATTCAGATTTGATTTTATTTTAGACAAAGGGGATAGCGAATTAAGCAATGATCAGCTTAAAGATGAATCCAGTAAGTTGATTAAATATTTCCTAGCCTCATTGACCATTCCTGAGAAAGATTTGTGGGTTAATCTTTCTCCTTATGAAAAAGACCGCATTATTCCCAATAGTTTTGGTTTAACGGAAATGGGCAGAGACTTACTTGCAGAAGACTACATGCTCAAGCAGATAACGGCATCTTTAATCTATCCCGAAGATGAAGTAGGAAAAAAGTTTTGGAAACGAATCTACGAAGAAGCAGCGAAGAAATATGGGACAACCGATATTCCTATTAACACATTTAACAAAGTTTGGATTATGCCAGGGAAAGCAGTTGTTTATGAAAACGCCCCAACAGGGACAGCATATGTTGTTGAATCCAATCTTAAGGTTATGCTTGAACAAGATTATCTTTCACTTGAAAAGCACGTAGGGGTTGGCACAGCACAGTCTAAAAATACTAATCAATTAGGCAGTCAAATTGTCCGTGAAATTGTTATTCCCGAATTAACCAAAGAAGTTAATGAGAACAAAAATTTTGCTAGATTACGACAAGTCTATAATTCACTTATATTAGCCACTTGGTACAAGAGAAAAATTAAAGACAGCATTCTTTCACAAGTCTATTCAGATAAGAACAAAGTGGCTGGTGTAAATATTGATGACCCACAGGAAAAAGAGAAAATTTATCAGCGATACCTTAAAGCTTTTAAGAAGGGCGTGTACAACTATATCAAAGAAGAAGAGGATCCAATATCTCAACAGGTAATCCCAAAGAAATATTTTTCAGGGGGGATGAATCTTGATTTTTCTATGGCATCGTCTTTGACAATACAGTCAGTTTCTGATGGTGCCATGCTAACGACCCTTAAGAATAAAGCGTTACAAATTATCGGAGCTATATTCAAAGTTTCATCGCCGAAACAGGAGGATGCTGTTGAAGGAAACGATTCGCAGAGAATTTTTAAAATATCAGGAATTTTTCACAAGCCCCAAGTGCCTGTAGTTTCGTTTGAATCAATTCCTTTGCCACAGGACACCACTTATTTGAATCTCATTTCATTTTTGCAAGCCCAAAAACGCTTAAAAAGTTTATCAAGGGATGAATTGGCGACACTCCTATTCTCCTTAGGGATTCTTAATGCGGGAGAGAGCATAGGGGCTGAGGATTTAGATTCATATTATTCTCGGGTTTACCAATATTTGGCCAAAGCTGGATATTCTGAAGGAATCATCAGTAAAATTAAGGGCGATACAGAGCCTGATGTAGCTTTAGATAGAACTGTTCTTTTTCAAAGCGGAAGTTCAAAGATTCAGTCAGTCATTGAAGCGGTCGCCAATAGTATTGATGCCCTTGGTGGATCCATAGGCCAATTCGGTATGGGTGTTAAACAAATTCTTGCTTGGTTAGAAGACGGAGAAAGGGTGGAAGTTTTTTCAAAAAAACAAGGGGGGAACCCTTATCGGCTTGTTATTGCTCGTCAGGCAGGAAATTTTCAGGTGGCTATTTTTCAATCAACAGAAGAAGATTTTCGTAAGGCAATGGGGAGAATTTCATCTGGACAAGGAACAGTTATTAACGTGATCAAGAATAAAGATATTCCGGCGGATGGAGAAGGAATAACATTAAACAGAATTGAGCAAAGCATTCACCGAAGGTTTGCCTATGTTAGTAAATGGCTAAATCTTTGGACGCGTGTCGGGACTTCCGATCTTAAACATGTTAATGGTTGGGAGCATAGGACAGCTTTAGCCGGACTTACGAATCTTACACATGAAAATAATCCGGAGACCAGGAACAAGCAGAACGAACTGACGATCATTGTATCTTTAGAACCAAGGACTCTTCGGATGATTGATACTGGGAATGGGATGGATTTTCAGGTTTTATCACGAATGTTTCTACCTGTTGAGGGAGGGGACAAAGAAAATAAGGTCATGACAACGCCCGAAGAGATTGAAACTGAAACACAAAATATAAGTTTAGTATACGATCATGAAGGGGCAGGCTCTTCCGTTGTTTTCGCTAGGAACGGGGAAGTTATTATGCGAGTGGCTCTTGATACTACGATGACAAAATCAATTCTGCAGGGCCAGCTTATGGTCGATTTGGGGAGATTGATGCGTGTTTCCCCAGCTCGTGACAAAATTGTTCTTCAGAGAAATCAGGATGAAGAACCGTTAAAGAAAGGGTTTTTGCGTCTTGTTAGACTTATTCTTCAGAATGATTATTCAGATGAAGAAAAAATCAAAATTATCAACACATTGATTGGTGGACTTGAAGGGATTGCTCCCGGCAACAAAGCAGTATCGGATATTATTGATGCTGTTAAAATCGTTGTTAAAAGAGAAATGAAGGCGTTTGTTGCCAAGCTTCGTCATGAAGGGCTGATTGTCTTGCCTTTACGAGACGGTTTTGATAATTTCCAAATGCCTGAAGGGCGCACGGTAGTTTTCTTAAACGAACATTTATTTGATTGGAGAGGCTCTGAGATAAAACAGCTTAAAGAATATTTGGGGGCTTCAGTTTTACCCATCGTTCTTGAGGCCAAAGGACAAGATCCTGACTTGCCAGTAAGGACTATGATTTTGGCAGTACCATTTAGGCAAGAAGTTTGGCAACAATATCAAGTTGGGAATTTTGAGGACATTATGCGAGTAATCAAATCACGATTATTGCCTGTGGTACGGGGTGATGGCTATGTCATTGTTCCATCACAAATTGGTGATTCGATTGCAGCACTCTCAGAGGATAGTGAAAAAACAAAGGAAATGTTGGAGCTTATAAAGATACTTGCGGAGGAGGATACCGCTAACAGCTATGAGTTTGTCTTAAAAATGTCAAGAGCGTTTGCGGCTTTTGGTGTTAAAGAACCATCTACAAGTGTTGAAGCGGCAGGGAAACAATGGGTTGCAGGAGAGAATTTCTTGCAATGGGGAAATGAAGAACCATTGGTGGTTGCGCCAAAACCGTATGGCCCGCAGGAAGTAGGCACAAAGCCAGATTTTTCTAACCCAAAGGTTGTTGAAGATTTTTTCAAAAATCATACCTTTGACTTTTACAAATATGCAATCTTTGAAAAGATAAATCCAATAATAGATTCCAAGAAGTTTAGTAATTTTAAGATTTCCAGTTTCCCTGGGCTTCCAGTCCGAGATGTACGGGATTATTTAGACTCATTAGGGGAAAAGGGAAACGAGGCTAATCAGAAGAATCTTGGTGGGAATACAGGGACGGAAGATTTGGCGATGTTAACTTTGTTGCCAGGTCATATTCGGTTTGAAATGACTGATGAATTTAAGCTGGCTGATTTTATTAAAGCATCCGAAGTAATCTTCTCAAATGACCAATATGTGTTGCTCAAGTATTCTAAAGAAAATCCTGTTTATTTGTTTTTCAAGAAGAATGAACAGGGGGAGGAGACGAAACTTTTTTATTTTCATTTACCTTTTGACGCAGACGAGGGTTTTATTGATGACAAAACATTTATTCTTAAATCGAAAAGCAGTTTGCTGCAGTTTTATTTTGATATAGACAAGCCTGTGAGTGAGAGAACTTTAATAAGGCTAAATGTTAACCCAGAATTGGACAGACAATGGCAGCAGAAGCTTTCGACAGCCTATAATCAACTTTTTGGTTTTATTCCTGAAGATAGCCTTGAAGTAAATCGGTCAGATTATGAAGATGCATTCAAATTCTTTTATGGTCTGGTAAGGCAAAGAATCGGCCATGTTATAGAGGGAAAAACTTCAGCCGAAAGTCAAGGATTGGCCATTGATGCCTTAATAGATGATATCGCCAATTCTCTTCTTAAGGTTAATAACGGGGTAAAAGACATGTGGCCTATATTTTTAGAAGAGAATATTCTTCCTTTACAGTCCCATGAGCGGGAAGACTTTTATCGTCGTTTTCTTAAGACGCTTTTACAAGCGGCTACAGTAGAGGGGACGTCCAATAGGGGAGATAATAAAGACATTATCGGAGCCATGGCCTATGGCTGGTTTTTGGATAGTCCTGCATCAATCGAATCAGGAAAGGCGGTTTATCGGCTTGTTGAGGCATTGAAAGCAAGGAATTTGAAGGATTTTCCACTGTTATCGAAAATTGTTTGTTCAATTCAATTAACCTTAAGAGAAAAAAATGTTTCTGCGGGAAATAATTTGATTGAGCAGATAAATAGAATTGTTAACAGCGAGGCGGCTGGACAATATTTGGAAATGATTTTCACTGCGTTCAAGGGCACAGCGTGGAAAGCAATCGAGAAGGCGATCGCTAAGAATGATTTCTATAGTTTGGGCAGACTTGGCATGTTACTCGTGTTTTTGACCAGTCGGACGGATCTCGTAGCTGAAGGAACACAGACTGAAGAACAAGATATGCAATGGCAAGACATCGGAGATGGGATCTGGCTGGATCAGCTTGATGTATGGAACTCAGCTAACAGCGGCGTTCGGTCTGTTGAAGAAATCGCCTCGGAACATGACCGTATAGAAAGTTTGAATGGTGAAGCTGTTGATAGAATCAGGCAGAATATAAGATCAAAAATAGAGGGTTTGCGTGAGTCAGGTGGTTATGCTGCTGAACTTATGCAGAATTTTTTGGATGCTATGGTTTTAGCTAGGCAGTCTAACCTGGATCAACAGGGCAAAATGGTTGTTAAGTATTATTTTGATACGGCAAAAGGTGAATTTGTGGAGGAGATCGAAGACAATGGCCCAGGCGCTCCTGTTGGAAAAGAGTTAGCGCTTTTAATCAGAAAATCAAACAAGTACGACTTAAATAAAGAGCAAAGGGGCGCTCTTGCTGGATTCTTTGGAACGGGTAAATTTACCGTTTATGCAGGCGCTGATAGTGTTGAAATAGTTTCTCGTGGAGAGAACAAGGTCTATGTCTTTGTTCTTAAGGTTGACCGTACGCATGGCAGAGTTAAGCTGGAAAAAATAGGCTGGCGAGATAGGAAAGAGGGAGAGAAAACCGGAGTAATGATTCGTAGGAATAAGAATGCAAGTACGATTATTCCTGCACTTGAACAGATGTTCGCCGAGTCTGCTTGGAAAATTAACGCCGGATTTGCAGTGACGGATAAGGACGAACTTGAACTTGAGATCAACCATCAGGTCAGGCCTGTTAGTATTGCAGGTCAAAATGCTCTTTTTGAAGAGCCTTTCTATGCGCCAAATTTATCTTCTCCTGATGCTTCACGTGATGTCTTGGTCAATCATGGTGTATTTCGGATATGGGAACACAACGACCCTGAAATGCCTTCTCAAATAATTGATAAGAAAGGATTACGGGTTGAAGACATTGCTCTAAAAGAAAGATTTTTAGCTCTGGTTCCGGAAAGGATACGACGCATTGTTGATAAAATAGGGATTGCCATTCAGATACCTTTGGCGCTTTATGAAAGTCGCAATGGATTTGCACAGGAAGAGGAGTATTTACCGTACATTCAAAAATATGTGGCGTTAGGAATATATCGGGCATTGGTAAGTAAACACCTGTCGGATGAAAGCTTCACTATAGACAGGCTGATATCGAGTGATTTTGAAAGCAATGTGTCCTATAATGCGGCATTTAGCAAGAAACATAATTCACTTTTTGTGGATGGTAGACATATGTTTGATGTTGTTGATGATATTAACAAAGAACTTGATGAGCATGGAACTACTACCGTTAGTAACAAGCAACTTGAGATATTGCGGTCTTGGTTCGATGGGGAGGGTTCCGACATAGAAAAAAATTCGATAAAGCAGTTTTTAGCGTTATTAGAAGTTGACTTTCATAATGGAAAAGGTATTAAGGAAAGGGGGAGCGTAGTTTTACGGAGAATAAAAACATTGATGAAAGTCTCCCCACAACTTGCGGGGGCTTTGGCTAATGATACTGGTCGATCTGTGGTGGATGCGAATCGCATGTCAGATGCTCATGCAAAGGAGCGGGCGGGCATGGCAAAAACACTTAAGACCATTGATGAGACGCCAATAGAGGACTGGATTATTCCGGCAAATCAGGAGGCGGAAAGACAGCTCCTGCAAGTAGGACGGGAGTTTTGTGAGATTTTTGGGCTTGGTCAGGTTTCGTTAGCAAAAAGAAGTGCCCCATTTAGTGGTTTATTTTCAGGCGGCCAGCGTGTGTTGCTTAATCAGTCATTAGCTGATGGTCTTTCATCGGCGGGTGGTTTTTCACAAAAGGTTGAAGTTATTGTTCATGAACTTGGTCATTTATTGGAGACGGCAAAACAGTCGGGTAGTAAGACGGGAACGGTTGTGACTGAACAGCATGGGTTTAATGGATGGACACACGATGACGAATTCTCACAGATGATGAAGTGGGCTTCTTTCTTAATTTTGTCCAAGTTGGCGGGAACGGACTTAGCAATGAAAAGCAATGTTCAAGAAAAGATTAAAAATAATGCCACACCAGGTGGTATTGATCTAACTCCTGCCAATATGAACCTACAGACGCAGAATTCTAATGGTGAGATCAGGTTTCACCTTGACCCTGCACAGCTTAAGCAGCTTCAAAATGTCCCCGGTTTTGTACCAGTGATCATCAATATCCAGCCGATGACGGATCTTAGGCAATTCCTAGGGTTAAATGTTCAAGAAAGCGCCCCAGCAGCCAGTTAAATCGATATTACGGGCGCCTCTGATAACATTTTTATACTGTAAAAAAGTAAATTTATGTAATAATTAAAGCGCCAGTTTGGGGGGTTGCATAGTAAAGCCAGTTGCGAAACTCGTCTAAATGAGGCAACCAGTCGAGTTGTTTTTGACATTTTTCATTCATGTGTTAAACTTAAAGCGTTATGAAAAGAATATTTAGACTATTTATTGCTTTTTTGTTGACCGTAGCTTTAAGCGTTGCAACGGTTATGTGTTGCTGTTTGGCCTCTGCTGCGACGGCACATTTCCATAAAGCGGCTAAGTGCGGCCATTGTCCGTCCACAACCTCTCACAATAATTCTTCCAATCCGGCAGGAATATGTCATTTTCAATTACCAAGCGCTGAATTTTCTCACAGCCGGACCGTTTCTTTATCGGTTGTTTCAAACACAGTTTTCCCGGCGGCTGCTTTTGTAAATAGCCACCAAATAATACTATCACCGTCGTTATCTTTGGCCTATCCGCCCGGAGGGCTACCTCTGGGCATAAGTTTTACTCCGCTTTACCTCAGAACCTTCGATTTACGCATTTAATTTCCTTTCATTACAGGTATTATCCTTTGTGCATGCGCCATAAGGGGCTTTGTTTTTATTACCTTAAATTAAAGGAAATTTTATGAAAACCAAAAATATTATTCTGATTGTTATTCTAGCCGTCATAGCCCTGAGCATCGGCTCGTTTGTTAGGCAATATTTTATTCCTAAACAAACTTTGGCGAAACAAAGGCATCATGAAATTTGGTATTGCCCCATGCACCCGTGGATCCTTTATGACCATCCAGGCCGCTGCCCTATTTGCGACATGGATTTAGTCAAGAAGGTGAATGCGCCGCAACAGCAAGGGCCTGCGATAGAAGGATACACGAATATCTCTGTGGCAACCCAGAGACAGCAATTGATTGGCTTGCGTACGCAAGTCGTCCGGGTGAAGCCAGCGGTGAAATTAATACGTACCTTCGGCACTATTTCTTCCGATGCAGAGCTCTATAAAACTCAGAATGAATTCATTGATGCCTATGTGGATTATGTGAACGTTCACAGGGATTATAAACGGATCAGTGATCGAAGGGCCACGTGGGATGTACATCGGGATTTACAAACACGTTTGCTGGAAGCCCGGGACAAACTGCTCAAATTGGGATTAAGCGAAGAGCAGATTGCGAAATTACAGAATGTTTCCTGGGATCAAGTTTGGAAACAGCCGAAGTTGTTGCTGTTTAATGACAGCCGCAGTTATTGGGTTATAGCCCAGATTTTTGAACAGGATTATAGTTTTGTTAGTGAAGGGCAAGATGTGGAAGTTAGCATCCCGGCTCTACGCGAAAAAATCAAAGGGATTATCCGCTCCGTCGGAGGATTTATTGACCCGACGACCCGTTCAGTCAGCGCGCTTGTTGAATTAGATTCCCGCTTTCGCGGGAATGACAGAGGGCAACATCTGGCCGCTAATATGCTGGCAGATATCACAATTCCCGTAAAATTAGGAAACGCCTTATTGGTACCGCGGGAAGCCGTAATGGATACCGGCTTGCGTAAAATTGTTTTTGTCTGTAAGACAAGAAATTTATTCGAACCGCGGGAAATCCAAACGGGCTTGGAAACTGACGATGGTTTTGAAGTTAAGTCAGGTTTGAACAAAGGTGAACGCATTGTAGTCAGCGGTAATTTCCTTCTGGATTCTGAAAGCCGAGTACAGGCTGGTTTAGAGCAGGGGGCAACACATGAATAACAATATAGAAAAAAAAGAAGGCTGGATAGAGCGCCTGATCGGCTTTTGCGCTCAAAATAAATATTTAGTGCTTCTGTGTGTGGCAGTTTCTTTGATTGCAGCCATCTGGTCTATTCAAAATATTCCTTTGGATGCTATTCCTGACCTTTCCGACTCACAGGTCATTATTTATTCACGCTGGGATCGTAGTCCGGATATTATTGAAGACCAGGTCACGTATCCGATCGTTTCTTCCTTATTAGGCGTTCCTGGGGTCAAAGCGATACGCGGATTTTCTGATTTCGGGTTTTCCTATGTGTATGTCATTTTCAAAGACGGCACAGATATTTATTGGGCGCGCAGCCGGGTGCTGGAGTATTTAAGCAAGATCATCCCGCGCTTGCCCGAAGGCGTTAAAACAGAACTGGGGCCTGACGCTACGGGCGTTGGCTGGGTGTATCAGTATGTGCTCGTTGATAAAACAGGTAAGCATGATCTGCAGCAGCTGCGGACTTATCAGGACTGGTATTTGCGTTATCATCTTCAAAGCGTGCCCGGGGTCGCTGAAGTAGCTTCCTTGGGAGGCTTTGTTAAGCAATACCAAATCACCGCTGATCCGAATAAATTATTAGTTTACAAAATCCCGATCACTAAGCTCGTCGATGCCGTAAAAAACGGCAATGAAGAGTCCGGCGGCGGGCTTTTGGAATTGAGCGGCGCGGAATACATGGTGCGGGGGCACGGGTATGCAAAGTCCATCAAAGATCTAGAGAACATTGTTGTGAGCGTAGACCCCAATGGCACGCCGATCTTGGTGAAGCACATCGCAACAGTAGGCACCGGGCCAGAATTACGCCGGGGATTATCTGACTTGGATGGCCAAGGCGATGTAGTTGGCGGGACCATTGTCATGCGTTTCGGGGAAAATGCTTTGAGTGTCATCCAAAGGGTGAAAGAAAAATTAAAAGAAGTTCAGTCGTCCCTGCCGGAGGGCGTTGAAATCAAGGTCACGTATGACCGTTCAGAATTGATCTTGAGGGCCATTGAAAACTTAAGACATCAGCTGACAGAAGAGATGATCATAGTCAGCTTGGTCATTTTATTTTTCCTTTGGCATTTCCCGTCGGCCTTTATCCCGATCATCACCATTCCGGTGGCGGTCATACTGGCTTTTATCCCTTTGTTGGGCATGCATTTGACATCGAATATCATGTCTTTAGCCGGTATAGCCATTTCCATCGGCGTTCTGGTTGATGGAGCCATTGTGCAGATGGAAAATGTGTATAAGCATCTGGAATATTGGGAAACAGGGGGCCGCAAAGAAGACCATCGGCAAGTATGTATCAACGCTCTCAAAGAAGTCGGCCCTGCGGTCTTTTTTTCGCTTTTGGTCATCGCGGTTTCATTTTTACCTATTTTTACCCTGGTTGACCAGGAAGGACGCTTATTTAAACCATTGGCCTGGTCTAAAACATTTGCCATGACCATCGCCGCTGTTCTAGTAGTGACGCTTAATCCGGCGCTGCGCATGCTGCTTTTGAGGGTCAAACCTTACCGTTCGAAATTGATGAATGCTTTATTGGTTGGCAAATATTATCCGGAAGAAAAACATCCGGTCAGTCGTGTTTTATTCCGGATCTATGGCCCTGTTTGCCGGCTTGTCTTGCGTTACCCTAAAAGGGTCATTGCAGCGGCGATCGTTTTAATGCTGGCCACTGTTCCCGTTTATTTGAAATTAGGATCGGAATTCATGCCGCCTTTGTGGGAGGGCAGCATTCTCTACGTGCCCATCACCATGCCGGGTATTTCTGCCCCTGAAGCTATGAAATTATTGCAAACGCAGGATAAGCTTATTAAAAGCTTTCCTGAAGTGAAACGGGTTTGGGGCAAGGCCGGACGTATGGGAAGCTCAACAGACCCGGCCCCGCTTTCTATGATGGAAACAGTAGTGCTTTTAAAGCCGGAAAACAATTGGCCCAAAATTCATCGCTGGTATTCGGGATTTCCTGAATTTATCCAGGAACCATTTAAAGTTTTTTGGCCTGATCATATTTTGCATCAAGAGCTGGTCAATCAATTAGATAAAAAGTTACAGATCCCCGGAACTACCAATGCCTGGACCATGCCGATCAAGAACCGCATTGACATGTTATCGACGGGAGTCAGGACGCCCATCGGCATCAAGGTTTTGGGGTCTGATATTAACGAAATCCAACGCATCGGGATCCAGCTGGAAGGAATTATTAAAAGCATTCCCGGCACAAGAAGCGTTTATGCCGAACGCACCGCCGGAGGATATTTCCTGGATTTCGATCTCAAGCGTGATCAACTGGCCCGTTACGGACTTTCCATCCATGATGCGCAGATGACCATTTCTTCGGCCATTGGAGGGGAAGATGTGACAGAAACCGTTGAAGGGCAGGAGCGGTATTCAGTCAATGTCCGTCTCCCGCGTGAATTACGCGATAGTGTGGAAAAATTAAAACATGTTTTAGTCGCCACACCATCCGGAGCGCAAATTCCTTTAGGGCAGATCGCCGATATCGTTCTTCGTACGGGACCGTCGATGATCCGAAATGAAAACGGTTTGCCGGCAGGCTATGTATATGTGGACGTGGCAGGCCGTAACATCGGCAGTTATGTTGATGAAGCCAAACGTGTTGTGCAAGAGAAGCTGCAACTGCCGCAAGGCTATAGCCTGCTTTGGAGTGGTCAGTATGAAAATATGCTCCGGGTGCGTGAGAGACTCAAGGTGGTTTTACCGTTAACGCTTTTTATCATCGCGTTTTTATTGTACATGAATACGAAATCCATGGTGCAGACAGGCATCGTTCTTTTATCAGTGCCGTTTTCATTGATAGGAGCGGTGTGG
>CAYNGE010000019.1:5292-15583 GCA_964396865.1 uncultured Planctomycetales bacterium | reverse complement strand
CCGGACGGCTTGGCCGATCTTCCATTGGAGGCATTGGGAGGTAAAACCCCTCTCGAGGCGGCGGATACCCCGCACATGGATCATTTGGCGCAAAATGGTCTTTCCGCTTTGGTGCGGACCATTCCTGATGATCTTCCACCGGGTTCGGATATCGGTAATTTAGCTTTATTGGGCTATGATCCCGGGAAGAATTTTTCCGGCCGTGCGCCTTTAGAAGCGGCCAATTTGGGGGTCAGGCTCCAAAAAGACGAGGTGGCGTTCCGCTGCAATCTGGTCACTGTCAAAGACGGCACCATGGTTGATTACAGCGCCGGCCATATATCATCGGATGAGGCCAAAAGTCTTATTGAATATCTGCAGAGCGCCATTGATTGGCCGGATGTGCGCTTTTATCCCGGTAAAAATTACCGTCATTTGATGGTGCTTAAAACCATTAATGTTGCCAGTATGCTTCAAATCAAAACAACGCCGCCCCATGATATCATGGGACAATCCTTTAAAGGCTACTTACCCGAGGGGCCCCAAAATGATATTTTGTTAAAGCTTATGGAAAAATCTGATAAGATCTTAGGGTCGCATCAGGTCAATAAAATACGCGAAAAGGAAGGGCTGCCTGCGGCCAATATGATCTGGCTGTGGGGACAAGGAGGGCCTCCTCAACTGCCATTATTTAAAGACCGTTATGCCTTAAGCGGAGCGATCATTTCAGCGGTGGACTTAGTCAACGGAATAGGCCGTTTGGCCGGTTTAGATATCCTTCATGTCCCCGGAGCCAACGGTTATTATGACACTAATTATGCGGGCAAAGCCAAGTACGCCCTGGATTCTTTAAAAAAACATGACTTTGTTTACGTTCATGTGGAAGCGACCGATGAAGCCGGTCACAATGGGGACTGGAAAGCGAAAGTAGAATGCTGTGAACATTTTGATAAAAAGATCGTCGGTCCTATTGTAAAATTTTTTAAAGAACCGAAGGGCGTCAGGATATTAATTTGTCCTGATCATCAAACCCCCGTATCTTTGCGTACGCACGCGCGCGCTCCGGTGCCTTTTGTGATGTGGGGGGATGGCATTCCGGGTAACGGCGGTAAAAATTATTCTGAGAAGACGGCATCCGCTGCCGGTTTAAAATTTAAAAGCGGCGAAGATATGATCCAATATTTTTTAAAAAATACGAAAGAGGACAAACGTTAGATGGAAAAAGAGATCATTGTACAAAAATTCGGCGGTTCTTCAGTCGCTGATATTGACCGCATTAAAAATGTGGCCAGGCGCGTGATCGCGTATAAGAACAAGCATACCGACATTGCGGTCGTGGTTTCAGCGCTCGGCGATACGACCGATGAACTCGAAGCCTTGGCATTGCAATTAAGCCAAGATCCGCCGAAACGTGAAATGGACATGCTTTTATCGACCGGAGAACAGATCTCCTGCGCGCTTCTGGCGATGGCCATCAAAGAACTGGGTTTTGACGCGATTTCTTTTACCGGAAGTCAGGTCGGTATTAAAACGGATAAGACCCATACCAAAGCGCGCATTATCACCATTGACGGCAAGCGTATCAATAAAGCTTTCAAGGAAGACAAGATCGTTATTGTGGCGGGTTATCAGGGGGTCACTTCCAACGATGAGATCACCACTTTGGGACGCGGCGGATCGGATTTGACCGCGGTCGCGCTCGCCAAAGCTTTAAAAGCCAAGGTTTGCGAGATTTATACTGATGTGGACGGCGTTTATACGGCAGACCCGCGCATTGTCAAAGAAGCGCGTAAGATCAAAAGCATTACTTTCGATGAAATGCTGGAATTGGCCTCTTTGGGCGCCCAGGTCATGCAGGCGCGTTCTATTGAAGTGGCCAAACGTTTTAATATCCCTTTACATGTCCGTTCAAGCTTCTCGAAGGAGGAAGGAACCATGATCGTCAAAGAAACCGAAAAAATGGAAGAAATTACCGTACGCGGGGTGACCTGTAATAAGAATGAAGCCAAGATCACCATCTGTTCCGTGCCGGATAAACCCGGCATCGCGGCCAAAGTTTTTGAAGAAATTTCCAGGCAGGGCATTAATGTGGACACCATTGTCCAGAATGTGCCCCATGATAAATTATCGGATATTTCTTTTACCGTGCCTAAAAGCGATTTGAGCAGGGCGATCAAGGCCACCACTGCCATAGGCCAAAAGATCGGCGCCGGTGAAGTTTTGGAAGATAAAAATATCGCCCGGGTATCTATGGTGGGCTCCGGTATGCGTTCGCACAGCGGAATTGCCGCCAAAATGTTCAAGACCCTGGCGGATAACCGGATCAATATCGAAATGATCTCCACTTCCGAAATTTCTGTTTCTTGTATTATTACCCAAGACCTGGCGGATAAAGCGGTCAAGGCCTTGCATAAGGTGTTTAAACTGGAGCAAATTTAAAATGTCTAAGATCATCATCTATGATACAACTCTCAGGGACGGCGCCCAGACCGAAGGGGTGTCCTACAGCGTCAATGATAAAGTCAAAATTACTCATAAGCTCGATACTTTGGGTATTCATTACATTGAAGGCGGCTGGCCGGGTTCCAATCCAAAAGACAGGGAATATTTTGAAATAATGAAGACCGAAAAGCTCCAGAACTCCAAATTAGTGGCATTCGGTTCCACCCGCCGGGCCAACACAAAGGCCCGGGATGATGCTAATCTTGTTGAATTGGTCGCAAGTCTTACGCCGACGGTAACGATTTTCGGCAAGAGCTGGGATTTGCATGTTCGCGACGTCCTTAAAACCACCCCGGACGAAAATTTAAAA
The DNA here is from genome assembly GCA_964396865.1 of uncultured Planctomycetales bacterium. Lineage (GTDB taxonomy): Bacteria > Omnitrophota > Gorgyraeia > Zapsychrales > Fredricksoniimonadaceae > JABDGZ01. The sequence goes on along the minus strand of CAYNGE010000019.1, from coordinate 12,792 downwards.
ATGATCCAGGAATCCGTGGCTTTTTTAAAAGAAAATAAACGGGAAGCTTTTTATGATGCCGAGCATTTTTTTGACGGTTACAAGAATAATCCAAAGTACGCTTTAAAGACCGTTTTGGCCGCCCAAAACGGCGGGGCTGACTGCATTATTTTATGTGATACCAATGGGGGTTCCCTGCCGGATGAAATTGCCAGGATCATCAAAGAAGTCAAAAGGAAGATCAGAAAACCGCTGGGTATCCATACGCATAATGACCAGGGCCTGGGCGTGGCTAATTCTTTGGCTGCCATCAATGCCGGATGTGTGCAGGTGCAGGGGACTTTTAACGGCTTAGGCGAGCGCTGCGGGAACGCTGATCTATGCACGATCATGGGGATCCTGCATACTAAAATGAATAAAAGATCGATCGCGGAAAATAATATCAAACTATTAATGGATACGGCCTATTACATTGGTGAGATCAGTAATTATACTTTAGCTGATAATCATCCCTTTATCGGGCATTCGGCTTTTGCCCATAAGGGAGGGGTGCATATTGATGCTATGCTCAAAAATCCGTTGGCCTATGAGCATGTGGATCCTCAGGTCGTAGGCAATCGCCGTCGTTTATTGACTTCCGAGTTGGCCGGTAAAATGCCGGTCATCCTCAAAGCGCAGAAGATGAACATCCCTCTTGATAAGAATTCCGCGATAGCCAAGGAGATCATGAAGGAGCTTCAGGAGAAAGAATATCAGGGCTATCAATATGAAGGCGCGGATGCTTCTTTTGAACTGTTTATGAAACGCCGCTTGAGGCTGTATCAGCCTTTTTATCAATTGGAAAGTTTTAAAGTGTTCACTGAGAAAAAGACGGATGGTTCGGTCTTAGCAGGGGCGACCGTTCGGCTTAAAGTCAACGGTCACGATGAGATGGCGACCATCGAAGGGCGCGGTCCGGTGGAGGTTTTGGACAAGGCCTTGCGTACAGCGCTTAACAAATTTTATCCGACCCTCGGGGACATGCATTTGACTGATTATAAAGTCCGCGTCTTGGACACCAAAGACGGCACAGGGGCGCGCGTGCGGGTATTGATCGAATCCCAGGACCAGCACGGCAGCTGGACCACCGTCGGTGTCCACGAAAATGTCATTGAGGCCAGCTGGGAAGCGCTGGTGGACAGCATCGAGTATAAATTGTTGAAGGACAAGAAATAGCTAGTGGAACTCTCTTCAAAATATAATCCTCAGGAAACACAGGATAAATGGCTGAAGTTTTGGAAAGACAAAAATGTCTTTCATGTCGAAGCCGACCCTCATAAAAAGCCATTTACCATTGTGATCCCGCCGCCGAACGTGACCGGTATCCTGCATATGGGCCACGCGCTTAATAATACCTTGCAGGATATTATGGTCCGTTACAAACGCATGAATGGTTACCAAGCACTCTGGATGCCGGGCACTGACCATGCGGGCATTGCCACCCAAAATGTGGTTGAAAAAGAATTGGCCAAGGAAGGCAAGACGCGTCAGGACATAGGCCGTGAAGAATTTCTCAAACGCCTTTGGGCGTGGAAACAGGAATATGGCGATACGATCATTGATCAATTGGAAAAATTAGGCTCTTCCTGCGATTGGCCGCGCACGCGTTTTACTATGGATGATGAGTATAGCGGCGCGGTTAACGAAGCTTTTGTTCATCTTTATAACAAAAAATTGATCTATCAGGGGGAATATATAGTCAACTGGTGCCCGCGTTGTCATACCGCGCTTTCTGATGAAGAAGTAGAACATAAAGAGAAAAACGGCAAGCTTTACCACATCAAATATCCTTTTAAAGACGCTCCTGACCATTTTATCATTGTAGCCACTACCCGCCCGGAAACTATGCTGGGGGACACGGCTGTTGCGGTTAATCCCAAAGATAAACGCTATATAAAATTTATCGGAAAAATTTTAATTCTGCCTTTGCTTAACCGTGAGATCAAAATTATCGCGGATGATTTTGTGGCTGCGGACTTTGGTACAGGTGCTGTCAAAGTGACTCCGGCCCATGATCCCAATGACTTTGCTATGGGCCGGCGGCACAAATTGGAAATCATCAATATCATGTTTCCGGACGCTAAGATCAACGAGCAGGGAGGTAAATATAAAGGTTTGGATCGTTTGGAAGCGCGTAAACGGGTTTTAGCTGATCTGGAAGATTTGGGGTTACTTGAGAAAATCGAAGACCATAAAAATGCTGTTGGCCATTGTTATCGCTGCGATACGATGGTAGAGCCGTATTTATCCAAGCAATGGTTTGTGAAGATGAAACCATTGGCAAAGCCGGCCCTGGAAGCTGTGCAAAAGGGAAAAATTAAAATTCACCCCGCCCATTGGACAAAAGTTTATAACAATTGGATGGAAGATATTCACGACTGGTGCATTTCACGTCAGATCTGGTGGGGGCATCGCATCCCTGTATGGTATGACAAAGACGGAAATTATTTTGTGGCAAAATCTGAAACAGAAGCCAAGGCCCAAGCCAGATCCAAGCATGGCAAGCCGGTTGAATTAAAGCAGGATGAAGACGTTCTTGACACCTGGTTTTCTTCCTGGCTGTGGCCTTTTGCCACTCTTGGGTGGCCTAAGAAAAATGCGGATCTAAAATATTTCTATCCTACCGACACTCTGATGACCGCTTCCGAAATCTTATTTTTTTGGGTGGCGCGCATGGTCATGGCCGGCTATGAATTCATGGGTAAGGCGCCTTTTTGCGATGTGCTTATTCATGGGACGGTGCGCGATGCGAAGGGACGCAAAATGTCCAAATCTTTAGGTAATGCCATTGACCCCTTGGAGATCATCAATGAATATGGGGCAGATGCCCTGCGCTTTAGCCTGATCGTCAATTCAGGGCAGGATATTTTCATCTCCAAAGAAAAATTTGAGATCGGGCGGAATTTTGCCAATAAGATCTGGAATGCCGCACGCCTGGTTTTTATGAATTGTCCGGATGCTTTATCTAAAGGGGATTATGAAAATTTGGACGTAGATGAACTTGATCTTCCTTCGCGTTGGATCATTGCCAGGTTTTATGAAACTTTGGAAAAAGTCAATCACGCGATCGAAGGATTTCATTATTCCGAAGCCGAGATCCTGGTTCAAGAATTTTTCTGGGGTAATTATTGCGATTGGTATTTGGAATTGATCAAGGCTAAATTTAATGACACAAACATTCAAAAAACCGCTCTTTTTATTCTCAAAAATTCTTTAAAAATGATGCATCCGTTCATTCCTTTCGTTACTGAAGAGATCTACGGCAAAATGAATGCTCCGGAGGCATGTCTTTCTCTTGCGGCATGGCCCAAACATCAGGAAAAATTAATTGATCGTAGATCTTCCAAGAAAATGCAGACGATCATTGATGTGATCTCTGTTATCCGCAATATACGTACTCAATGGAATATAAAACCAAGCCAAACGATCACACCGGAGATAATCCCTCAAGATAAGACCCAAGAGGAATTATTTAACGCTAATAGGATGTTTATTATGCAATTGGCCAAGGTTGAGGCGTTAAGTATAGATCCCAAAGTCTTAACAACTAAAGACGCTGCTATTGCATTAGTGGGCACAACAAAGATCTTTGTTCCGTTAAAAGGAATTGTTGATCTTGAGGTTGAAAAAAAGCGTAAGAGAGACGAAATTGTTCAAAAACAAAAATCCATTGATAGACTACAGTCTCGTTTAAACAATGAATCCTTTGTGAGTAAGGCGCCGGAAGAGGTAATTGATAAGGAAAAAGAACGTTTGAATTCTTTAAATAAGGAAGTGGCAGAGCTTAAAAACGTCTTAGCTAGTTTGTCTTAAGCATATCATCGGGTGACCGAGGAAGTTTTATGAAACCGGAATATATAAGCACCATCGTCCATTTGGCTTTAGCTGAAGATATCGGCAAAGGGGACATTACCACAGAGCATTTGGTTACTCCTAATGCCCATGCCCAAGCGCGCCTGATCGCCCGTGACAATGGGATCATCTGCGGCGTTAATATCGCCCGTGAAGTTTTCAAGACTTTAGACCCTAAAATTCATTTCCGCGCTTTAGTTAAGGACGGCCGGCGGATCCGCAAGAATGATGTCATAGCGGAAATTTCCGGTTCGGCAAGGGCCCTACTTTCCGGGGAACGGGTCGCCATCAATCTGTTATCATTTTTATCGGGCATTGCCACTCAAACCAAGCGTTTTGTTGATTGCGTGAAACCCTATAAAGCGGATATAATGGATACACGTAAGACGACCCCTTTATTGCGCCAGTTGGAACGTTACGCGGTGCGCTGCGCGGGAGGGGTCAATCACCGGTTTAACCTTCATCACATGGCCATGATCAAGGACAATCATCTTGTTTACTGCCGCCAGCGGTCCATGGCGGAGCTTATTAACACTTTTAAAAAGAATGTTAAAACAAAACTTGAGGTTGAAGTGGATAATCTGGACCAATTAAAAGAAGTTCTGCATTCCAGGGCCGATATTATTTTGTTGGACAATATGACTCCCGGGCAAATTACTCAAGCGGTCAGATTGCGCAGGCAGGCAAAGTCGCGTATTTTGCTAGAAGCTTCGGGGGGCATTACATTAAAGAATATCAGGCGGTACGCGGCCACAGGAGTCGACCGCATTTCCGTGGGGGCATTGACGCACTCCCGCCAAGTCCTGGATATTTCAATGGAGTTTATATTCATACCATGAACAATCTTTATTTTTTATTGATATTTCTAACAATGGTATCCGCGCACCCATTATGGGCCCAGCAGAAAGATGACATCAATGAGGCGGACGTAGCTTCCGGCGCTATTTTTGATGACAATGCCTTGTTGGCGGGCTATTGTCAAAAATACGCGGATGAATCCAGGGATGTTTTATTGGCCATGATCGCGGATGATTCATTGGGGTCATATAAATGTGCCGCCGCGATACGGGTGTTTAAAGAGAAATACGCCGGTAAGGTTTTAAGCCGTGAAAAAGCCGGTATTATCAGGATCTTGGCCCGCCGTCTTAATCGCAGCGATTCTCCGTTTGTTCAGGTGGAGATCATGCATACGCTGGTTGTTTTGGACCGTTATCAGTATTTTGAAAGCATGGTTCCCGCCTTGATTTTAAAGATGGACCATTACAATCTCGTAGTCAGTCAAATGGCTTACGAAGATCTCCAAGACATCGTTAAAGACAGCCTCTATCCAAGAGAAGCAAGGATCGTATTTAATACCCTGCGCAAGATCCTTTTTTTGTCCCGCAACCGTCTGCAGAATATCACGACCCCTGACGTAAGATTGCGCCAGAAGTTAGAATTGCTGCGCTGGTCCATCAAGATCTTAGGCACCCAGGAACTCAAGCGTCTTCCGCCGGAAGTCATCAATCTGCTATAAAATATTCAAGCCAAAAATCTAATTTATTGTTTTGTTTTTAAAGAATTTGCTACTATAATTTAGATATATTCATATCAATACCTTAAAAGGACCAGGAAATTTATGAAACCCTTATTATCGACTCTTTTGTTTTTGGTTGTTTTTTCATCGGGCTGTACAGTTTATCAAATCAACTCCCAAGAAACTTCGCAGGATTTCTATGTCCCTAAGGCCAACATCGATGATGTTGCTTATCTGGAGAAAGTTGACAAGCCTTATACCGAGATCGCGATCGTGACCGTCACCACGGAACGTAATCAAACGTTGGAAGAAGTTTTGCCTAAATTAAAACAGGAAGCTGCTGCATTGGGCGCTGATGCCATTACGGACATTCAAAGCGGTTCGGGCGACATGTGGAAAAGGCTCAAGCCCCAACAGCTTTTGGGCAACGCTTATATTCAAACCGATTACACCGCCAAAGCCATTGTTTGGAAATGATCTTGAGGTAAGGGGGCGTATGTTAATTCTCTATTTAGCTGTCTTAACGGCCGCTCTTTATTTTGTATTAAGATTATTGGCTCCTGAAATAGGCAGAACGCCAAATGTCGATAATGCCGGTTCAAGAATAGAGAAATTGGAAAAGATGCTGGCGGAAAAAAATAGGAATATCCAGATCCTTCAAACCGAATTAGAAATTTTTCACGCCGAGTCAAAGGACTTTGATACGGTCAAAACAGTTTTAGATGAAGAAATTAAGCGACTGAAAGAACAAAACCGCATATTTAGGTCTGAATTAGGACTGCCCGCGGGCCAGCTTAAAGAAAATCCGGTAGTATAAATAACATCCCGGGAGGAAGTTTTATGGTTCGTATTTGCTGTTCATTGTTTTTTTGTATGTCTGTCCTTATACCATTTTCTTTAACCTATGCCCAACAGGAGCCTAATGTGAAATCACCCATCGTTGTTTTTGAAACCAACCAGGGGACGATCGAATTAACGTTATATGCGGATAAAGCCCCAAAAACCGTAGAGAATTTTATCGGGCTGGTTAAAAAGGGTTATTATAATGGTCTCATTTTTCATAGGGTCATTAAAAATTTTATGATCCAGGGAGGAGATCCGACCGGGACCGGCAGCGGGGGGGAGAGTTTATGGGGAAGGACTTTTGATGATGAATTTAATCCCGACCTTGTTTTTGATGCACCTGGCATTTTGGCCATGGCTAATCGCGGTCCGGACACCAATGGCAGCCAATTTTTTATTACAACCGTGCCTACCCCATGGTTAAACGGGCATCATACGATCTTCGGTAAAGTCACTGGGGGCTATGATGTGGTGCAAAAAATTGAAAACACACAAGTCGGGTCCGGTGACCTCCCCATAGAGGACCAGAAGATCATTAAAGCTTACGTCAAAGAATAGCGTCTACGTGTTAATACGTATTGTAAAAACATTCAAAGTGTTCTATAGTTACACTAGAGATGAATAGCAGCACTTCTTAAGCAATGTTCGCTTAAGGGTTTCAAGGACAAAGGCGCCCTTCATATTCAGTATTGAATAGAAAGGCGCTTTTTTATTGATTAGAGGTAAAAATGTCTTTTGAAGAATTGATTAAGAGAATATCGCCCAAATTAAAGGGGATCGTGTATAAGATCCACGGGGCTTTTCATTCCTTTTCCCAAGAAGACCTGTATCAAGAGGCGGTCTTACAACTTTGGGTTGATTATAATAACGGTAAATTATCAGATAAGACGGACAGTTATGTTTTGCAAGGCTGTTATTTTTATCTCAAGAACCATATACGCACGCTTCAGGATAAGACATCTTTAATGAGCGTAAATATGCCAATGGATGAAGGGAATGCCCAATTACAGGACATTTTATCGTCAAAGGAAGGGGCTCCGGTTGATGAAGGGCCTGATATGGATACTTTAATGGAAAGGGTTTTTAAGGATGAGTTAAGCAGGAAAGAAAAAGAGATCACCTTTTTTTATCTTCAAGGATGGACTACCCGGGAAATAGGCCAACGGCTTGGGATCTCACATGTCAGCATAGTGAAATTAGAAGAAAAGATCCGGGAGAAATGTAAGAATTTGAAAAATTTTGTTTTAGAGTGGTTACCAAAGCATGAATTT
>CAYNGE010000019.1:0-5282 GCA_964396865.1 uncultured Planctomycetales bacterium | reverse complement strand
TGTACAGATGTAGTGCACGCGACGAAGCGTAAAAGAACAATGGCGTTCCTAATAAGGAACGCCTTTTTTATGAAAGGAAGGTATTCAATGGCTACAGTTGATCTAACAAAGCCGGTCATAAAACCTACTCTTGGATTGGCGGGTGCGCTTGTGAATGCCATGGCGCTCATCGCTCCCGGGGCATTTTTGTGGATCACCTATCAAGTGCAGGCCTCAGCAACCGCGCCGGATGGAAGCGTGGTCTACAGTGATATTTGGGCGGGTATCATAGTGGCATTGATAGTGGCGTTCTTAACTGCTATTTCTTACGCAGAACTTGCCGCGATCTATCCGGAAGCGGGCTTTAAAAGTGTTTGTTATTTCGTGGAAAAGGCTTTTACTAAAACAAGGGTGGAGGGAACTCCTATAGTAAAAGACGCTCCTTTTAATGGCAAGCGCACTGCCAAATTGATCACTGCATGGTCCGCGCATCTTTTCTATTGGGTGTATCCGGGGGTCATGGTGGCGATGATGGCCATGTTAATTGGCTACCTTTATACACAGTTTACCGGAAAAACTTTTACTAACCCTGAGCTTGTTGGCATTGGAGTCCTGTTTACATTTGTTTGCGCCTATATTGCTTATCGCGGGATCACCGGTTCGACTTTGACCGCTCTTTGGATCAACGGGATCCAGCTTGTTTCGCTTGTGATCTTTAGCGGTTTAGCGATTTGGTATCGTGTTGCAAATCCACAACACGCGGTACATTGGGCATTTACCGGAAGTTGGGATGTCATGCGTCCGCATTCGTTGATGGGTGTTTTGGTCCAGTCAACTATCGCTATATTGATCGTGGTTGGATTTGAAAGCTGTACAGCTCTTTCCGCAGAAACTAAGCAGCCGGAAAAAAATATCCCCAAAGCGATCATTCTGGCTTTAGTCATTCAAGGATTGTTTGCGTATCTGTTTGAATATTTTTGCACGGGATTAATGATCAGCGATAAACTTGTCGGTACTGTCGCGGGAAAAGCTGTCATGGGCCTTGATGCCGCGGCAGCCTCGAGCGCCCCTATCGGCGATTTGGCAAAACTACTGGGCGATAGCCTGCTCGGCGGTATTGGGTTTGGCTTTATGATCACAATCGCTATTACCGTTGCCATCGCAATTATCGGGACCACGTTGAGTTGTATGAATACCGCAGTGCGTATCAGCTGTGCTATGGCTGAAGATAGCGAGTACCCGGAATTGTTAGGGTTTATGCAAGGGGAATACAGCACGCCCCACGTTGCTATTTGGGTATTGGCCATTATTTCCTCTATTATCGGGGGTATCGGCGTATGGTCAGTCGTGGGCTTAACAGGTATTACTTTAGCATCGAACCTGGGGACATTTTGCCTTTATGGGATGACCTGTCTTACCGCTTTTATTGCTTTTAAAAAGAGAGAAGATTTTAATGTATTGAAACATGGCCTTGTTCCTTTGTTGGGGCTTCTGGCCAATGTCATCATGGTCGTCGCCATTCTTTATCTGTATATCATCGGAAATAATGATGCCAAGAATGAGGCATGGATATGTTTTGGCATCGCCGGCAGCTGGGCCGTCGTAACCCTGTTTTATGTCGCCGTTACAACGATGAACAAATCATATCATTTGAAAATGGTTTCGGCTATTATTCGGCCGGAGTATCTTAACATTGTAGTTGAGGCCCTTCGCCAGGAAGACTACATCATGGGGATGACAACTACGAAAGTAAGAGGATTTGGCCGCCAAAAAGGCAGCGTCAGCGGTGATGGTGAAAATAACGATATCAATTTTCTTCCTAAGGTGAAGGTGGATGTTGTGGTTAGAGAATTGGATGTCCCAACTGTTATGGATATCATCAGTGAAGGAGCGCGCACAGGTAATGTCGGTGACGGAAAGATCTTTGTCATGGACGCATCACAGGCCAGGCGTATCCGCACCGCCGATGATGGAGTATGGGCGATATAATTAACAATGAGGAGAAAATATCATGAAAAAAATAGAAGCGATCATTCGACCGGCCAAAGTCGGCGACGTTTGTAAGGCCTTGCATAAAGTCGGCCATCCGGGCCTTATGATCACCGAGATCGAAGGCCATGGAAAGCAAAAAGGCATGACCAAAACATTGCGCGGCAAGGAATATAAGATCGAATTCATGACAAAGACAAAGCTTGATATTGTGGCAAAGGACGAAGATGTAGACAAGCTCGTCCATGCTATCCGTCAAGCGGCCCTCACGGGAGAAGTGGGGGATGGAAAAATATTCATTTCACCGGTTGAGGATGCCATAAGAGTGCGGACCGCGGAAAAGGGGGTCCATGTCTTATAAGGATCAATGCCATGATTAAATCTTGCAAGAGTGTCTTTTTTAAAAAGTTACAACAGAAAGAACTAATGGAATTACGGCAGACAATAAAAGAAAGCCTCCATCAGAGGAAGCTCAAGGAGCTTGAAAAATTAGTTCAACGGTATTTATTGATGATCCGGCCTGCAGCCATGAATGGCCGAAAGTAAATTTTAGTAGATTTTCTTATAAACGCGCGGATAATATATCCGTTATGTTTGATTATAAAATTTTGTGATGTTTATTAGTATAAGGGGGTCATGAATCATAGGAGGTGAAAATGTCCACATTAGTCACGAAGATCGAAAAAAATGGTAAGCCGCAAGACCCGAAAGATGTTCTCAAATTAATCGAGAAGCACAAAATCGAGATCATTGACCTTAAATTTAATGACCTGCCGGGCCTCTGGCAGCACTTCTCAATTCCCGCAGAAGATATTATGGACGTGGAAAGCCCCACGAGTATCTGGACCGACGGCATTGGTTTTGATGGTTCGAGCATCCGTGGTTTCCAGAAGATCCATGAAAGCGACATGATCCTGATGCCGGATGCCACAACCGCTGTAGTTGACCCTGTTTGTCAAATACCTACGTTAAGCCTCATCTGCGATGTTTTTGACCCGCTGACGCGTAAAGCTTATTCCAGGGACCCGCGCTATATTGCCAAGAAAGCCGAGGACTTTTTGAAAAAAAGCGGCATTGCGGACACCAGTTACTGGGGACCGGAAGCCGAGTTCTTTATCTTTAATGACATTCGTTATGACCAAACCGAGAATGCCGGTTATTACTTTATAGATTCAAATGAAGGCGATTGGAATACCGGCCGTGATGAAAAACCAAACCTGGGCTATAAACCCCGCTATAAGGAAGGGTATTTTCCGGTGCCGCCGCATGACACTCTGCAGGATATCCGTTCCGAGATCATGCTGGCCTTAAGGAAGATCGGCGTGCCCATCGAGGTGCATCATCATGAAGTGGCCACCGCCGGCCAATGCGAGATCGATATCCGCTATGGCAGCCTTCTTAAGATGGCGGACAATTTGATGTACTACAAGTATGTGATCAAAAACACCGCCCGCAAGCATAACATGACCGCCACCTTCATGCCCAAGCCGCTTTTTAAGGACAACGGCTCGGGGATGCACGTCCATCAGAGCCTTTGGAAAGACGGCAAGAACATTTTTTTTAACAAGGATGGGTATGCTTTATTAAGCAAGGACGCCATCTATTATATCGGCGGGCTTTTAAAACACGCCCATGCCATCCTGGCTTTTGGAGCTCCGACAACTAATTCCTATAAACGTTTAGTCCCCGGATATGAGGCACCGGTTAACCTGGTGTATTCTCAGCGCAACCGTTCCGCGGCTGTGCGTATCCCGATGTATTCTAAAAGTCCCAAGACCAAAAGACTTGAGTTCCGTCCGCCTGATCCTGCCGCCAATCCGTATCTGGTCTTTGCTGCTATGCTCATGGCCGGATTAGACGGCATTAAAAACAAGATCGATCCCGGCGATCCGATGGACAAGAATATTTATGCTCTTTCGGAAGCAGAGGCCAAGAAGATCAAACAGGTCCCGCGTTCCTTGGACCAGGCCTTGGATGCCTTGGATCGTGATCGCGCTTTCTTACTGGAAGGCGGGGTCTTTACGCCGGATGTGATCGATACCTGGATCGAGTATAAACACGAATGCGAGATCGACCCGATACGCTTACGGCCTCATCCGCATGAGTTTTATATGTATTTTGATATTTAGCTCAAGCAAAGTTAGAAAAATAGGGACGTCTTTCATTGATTAAATGGCAGGCGTCCCTTTTTTTACTGTTTTTTGCTTTCTTTGAATTCCGCTACTAAGGCCTGTACGGTTTGTTTGGCATCGCCAAAGATCATGCGGCAATTGTCATAATAGAATAAATCATTTTCAATGCCGGCAAAACCGGTGGCCATGGAGCGCTTGAGGACAAAAACGGTCTTGGCCTTGTCTGCGTTGATGATGGGCATACCGTAAATGGGGCTTGATTTGTCCGTGCGTGAGGCGGGGTTAACAACATCATTGGCGCCGATCACAATGGCCACATCCACACTTTCCATCAAAGGATTGATGGCATCCATTTCCATCAGCTGATCATAAGAAATGTTCGCTTCTGCAAGTAAAACATTCATGTGCCCGGGCATACGGCCGGCCACAGGGTGAATAGCATATTTGACATCACAGCCGTTTTTCTCCAAAAATTCGCTTAATTCCCTTACCGCATGTTGGGCCTGGGCCACGGCCAATCCATAACCGGGAACGATCACGACGGATTTGGCGTTTTCCAATATTAAAAAAGCATCTTCCACGGAAATGGACTTGGCTTCTTTTTTTTCTGCGGTTGAAGATCTTTTGATCACACTGCCGAAAGCCCCAAAGAGAACATTGGTGATCGAACGGTTCATGGCTTTACACATAATAATACTTAAGATCATACCGTTAGCGCCGACCAGTGAACCCACCACGATCAAAAGGGTATTATGAATAACAAAACCTGTGGTACAGGCCACCACTCCCGAATAGCTGTTTAAGACGGAAATGACCACCGGCATGTCCGCACCGCCGATGGGGATGACCATAAAAATACCGAAAAAACATGACAGCCCAAGGATCAATAGAAAGAGGTCATACCTGCCCGGGTGCAGGATAAACATAAAACCAAAAATGAAGATCGCGGTAATGATGGCCGTGTTGAGCCATTTTTGTCCGGTAAATAAGATCGGTTTTCCGGGAACGTTCCCGCTTAATTTGCCCCAGGCAATGACGCTGCCGGTAAATGTCAAGCCGCCGATGACAATGGATAAATACAGGGTGATCGCATTAGTTAGATCAGCAACGCCATTGACACGGTAGGCGATCCAGCCGATAAAGACGCTGGCCAAAGCTCCGCATCCATGCAATAGGGCGATC
>CAYNGE010000018.1:0-16068 GCA_964396865.1 uncultured Planctomycetales bacterium | reverse complement strand
TGCTCAACCCTATGCGATGAGTCATTCAATGCCGCTTTCAGGCAGTCAGGGGCCGGTACTGGATCCCGTGGCGGTCATTCGCAGCCAGATCGTCCTTGAGTCCCAGCAGACAGTCAGCATTGATATGGTGACCGGCATTGGCGAAGAGCGCGATAGGGCTTTGGCCCTTATTGAGAAATATCAAGACCAGCGGATGGCGGACCGTGTTTTCGAGATGTCATGGACACACAGCCAGGTGGTTTTACGACAGATCAATGCCACAGAGGTGGATGCTCAATTATATCAACATCTTGCTAATTCAATTATTTATGCCAATTCTTCATTGCGTGCCGATGCCAACGTTCTTGTGCAGAATCACCGCGGGCAAAGCGGTTTATGGGGGTATGCCATTTCCGGTGATTTGCCGATCGTGATCCTTCAAATTGGAGATCCGAATAATATCGAATTGGTCCGGCAAATGGTGCAGGCCCATGCGTATTGGCGCCTCAAAGGTTTGGCCGTTGATCTGGTTATTTGGAATGAAGCCCTTTCCGGCTATCAGCAATTACTTCAAGAACAAATTATGGGTTTGATCAGCGCGGGCGTTGAGGGGAAGATCGCTCATAATACCGGTGAGATATTTGTAAGACCGGCGGAACAAATATCCCATGAGGAACGTGTTCTGTTTCAGTCGGTCGCACGAGCCATTATTTCAGATCGTAACGGAACATTAGCCAGTCAAATCAACCGCCGTAACCATCGGGAAACTTCAGTCACCGGGTTTTTTCCTGTTAAAACGTATCGTCCCGGACCCGCATCTGTCATTAATGTGTCCGGGAATGATCTGGTCTTTTTTAATGGATTAGGAGGTTTTTCTCCCGACGGTCGTGAATACATCATTAAACTTCCTAAGGGCCAAGTGACTCCGGCACCGTGGGTGAATGTATTAGCCAATGCTCATTTTGGCACGATTGTTTCTGAGAGCGGTCTTAGCTTTACGTGGAGTGAGAATGCCCATGAATATCGTCTGACACCCTGGAGTAATGATCCGGTCAATGATCTAAGCGGAGAAGTTTCTTATTTGCGTGATGAAGAGACAGGTCATTTCTGGTCGCCCGCACCTATGCCTGTCGGTTCAACACATCCCTATATTGTCAGGCATGGATTTGGGGTAAGCGTCTTTGAGCATAATGAGGGAGGCATTCATTCACAGTGGCGGGTTTATGTGGCCTTGGATGCGCCGGTCAAATTTTCCGTTCTTAAAATACGCAACATTTCCGGCCGAGCCCGTCGAATTTCTGCTACAAGTTATGTGGAATGGGTCCTGGGAGATATGCGATCAAAAACAGCGATGCATGTTCATACCGAGGTCGACCATTTGAACGGCGCTCTTTATGCGCGCAATCCGTACAACACAGAATTTTCTGGATCCATTGCCTTTTTTTGTGTGAATGATATGAAGAGAACTATAAGTGCCGACCGTGCCGAATTTATTGGGCGCAACGGATCACTTCAGAATCCAGCCGCAATGTCACGTTCACATCTTTCCGGCCATGTGGGTGCCGCTTTAGATCCTTGCGGGGCGATCCAGGTCCCGTTTGATCTAGCCAATGGAGAAGAACGGGAGATCGTTTTTACACTTGGGATAGGACAAAGTGTTGAGGATGTCCGTAATTTGGTAGAACGCTTTTGTCAAACTGCAGGGGCACAGGATGCCCTGCAATCCGTCTGTGAATATTGGACGCGTACCTTGGGCGTTGTACAGGTGGATACTCCCGATAAATCGCTCAATGTGTTGACCAACGGATGGCTGCTTTACCAAACTTTGGCGTGCCGTCTTTGGGCGCGTAGTGGTTTTTATCAGCCAGGAGGCGCGTTCGGCTTTCGTGATCAATTGCAGGATGTGATGGCGTTGATCCATAGCGAACCACGCCTTATGCGTGAACATTTACTTTTATGCGCTGCTCATCAATTTCCTGAAGGAGATGTTCAGCATTGGTGGCATCCACCGCTAGGACGTGGCGTACGCACCCATTGTTCGGATGATTACCTCTGGTTAGTATTAGCAACCTGTCGTTATGTGCTGAGTATAGGTGACACGGGAGTTTTGGATGAAGCGGTCCCATACCTTCACGGCCGGCTGGTGAACGCGGACGAAGACTCGTACTATGATAAACCAAACCAGTCTCCAGAGAAGGTTAGTTTGTATGAACATTGTAAACAAGCTATTGTCAAAGGCCTTGCGTTTGGGGAACACGGTTTACCCCTGATGGGTTCTTGTGATTGGAACGACGGGATGAATCTTGTGGGTTTTCATGGCAAGGGTGAAAGTGTTTGGCTAGGGTTCTTTCTTTATGAAGTGCTCATGCAATTTACCAAGATCGCAAAGCGGCGTGGTGATCTGGCTTTTGGGGAGATCTGTCAAACTCAAGCAGAAAAGTTGCAGCAAAATATTGAGAAGAATGGTTGGGACGGTCAGTGGTATAGGCGGGCGTATTTTGATGACGGTACTCCATTGGGATCGGCAAGTAACGCGGAATGTCAGATCGATTCCATCGCCCAAAGCTGGTCTGTTCTTTCCCAGGCAGGTGATCCGCAACGTGCGCGTATGGCTATGGAGTCGCTTAGTGAGCGTCTTGTTGATCGTGACAGCCGGATCATTCGACTGCTTGTTCCGCCATTTGATACGTCGAGTTTGAATCCCGGTTACATCAAAGGCTATGTCCCCGGTGTGAGGGAAAATGGCGGACAATATACCCATGCGGCCATCTGGGCGGCAATGGCATTTGCCCGGTTAAGGGACAGTCCGCATGCTTGGGAGCTTCTGGGTATGATCAATCCGATCAATCACGCAAAATCTTCGGCGGATATTAATATCTATAAGGTGGAACCTTATGTGGTCGCGGCCGACGTGTATGCGGTTTCGCCCCACACGGGTCGGGGTGGGTGGACATGGTATACAGGATCAGCCGGTTGGATGTACCGCTTGATCTTGGAATCCCTTTTGGGCTTAAGACTTGAGTCAAATAAACTGTTTATAGAACCCTGCTTTCCTTTGGAGTGGAAATCATTCAAAATACATTACCGGTATCGGGAGACTATTTATCATATCAATGTTGTACGCGTGCTTGCCCAAAACAGTCAGACCATTGTGACGGTGGATGACATTAAACAAAAGGATAAGAGCATACCATTGATTAATGATGTCCAAGAGCACCGTGTTGAAGTGCAAATAGGCGTTATACCTTAGTATAATTGATTTTATTTTGAATGTTTCCATAATATTGATCATGAAGCCAAGAGAGAATTCTATCATCGTGGATTTTGTCAAAGTACCGGTGTTCAAACGCCTCAAGATCGTATAGAGAAAGTACCAAGAGACTTTAATCCGCCTTTGTTATACCTCGGTACAATTGAATCATTTTAAGACTTTCCTTAAAATACAAATATCAATTGAGTGATCGGTAAAGAAAGGATGTGCATATGGGCAATGCCATTGGAATTGATTTAGGAATGTCCAACTCTGCGGTCGTAATCAAAAGTTGCCACAGGGAACAGCATTATACGAATCGGATAGGCTGGTTACGTGCTTCAGTTTTGGGCGCTAACGACGGGATACTATCGACCGCAAGCCTCGTGGTGGGTGTTGCCGCGGCCCAAGCGCCGCATAATACAATATTAGTTGCCGGCATCGCCGGTTTGGCGGCAGGGGCAATGTCAATGGCGGCCGGTGAGTACGTATCGGTGAGCTCACAAGCTGATACCGAGCAAGCAGACCTGGCACTTGAGCGCAAAGAACTTGATGAAAATGTTGAGAACGAGCATAAAGAACTGGCATCAATCTACATCGGAAGGGGCTTAGATCCGCTGCTCGCAAAACAGGTCGCCTCGCAATTGATGGCCCATGACGCATTAGGGGCGCACGCCCGAGACGAGATCGGCATCTCTGTTAATTTTACTCCCCGTCCTGTGCAGGCCGCGTTGGCATCGGCAGTGACTTTTTCTGTCGGCGGGGCGATGCCGCTTCTTATCATACTGGCAGCACCGCATGCGCAATTGGTTCCCGTTGTTTTTGGGACTACGCTTGTTTTTTTAGCGGGGTTGGGCATGCTGGGTGCATTTACCGGAGGAGCTCCCATACCAAGAGCAGCCCTTCGCGTTATGTTTTGGGGAGCGCTCGCAATGGGGTTGACGGCCGGGGCGGGTGTTTTATTTGGAAGAATTGTGTAAGCGGGGAGTTATCCCTTGAGCTCGTGTAGCTCTATATCTCGGGAAACTCCCCGCTGTTATACCTCGGTACAATTGATTTTATTTTGGATACTTCCATAATGATAAACGTGACAATAAAGGCAGGGGGGTGTATGAAAAAAATAATTTCTTGCACAGGCAGTATTTTTCTTTTCATTACATTTATATGCGTAAGTTCCATCGCTGCGGCTTCTATATCGAACAATAATGTCGGTTCCATAGCAACAGCATCGAACAGTAATTCTACCTCTATATTAAGTGAGAATAGTGGTTCTATAGGAACAGCATCGAATGGTAATATTAAGCCAAATGTTAATAATACCACGCAAACAAATACTGATACGATAAGTGTTAATGGAAAAGATATATCTAATAGCGAATTACCTGACAATGCCGCGCAATAAAGCGGGTCAGTAGGCTTTTTACAAAATTGGTAAGGCCGACAGCAAAAGGGAGGGTAGAATTATGGAACATCATACTATAGGGCATTTGGTGTGGTTTCTTTTTATCGGCGGGGTGATCGGATGGATAGCAGGGCTTATCACCACAGGCCGGGGGTTTGGGATCCTCGGAGACATCGCAATCGGGATCATTGGAGCTGTGCTTGGCGGATGGATGGCCAACGTACTTGGACTATCTGTCAGTAGTTCGCTTGGCATGTTTTTGTTAGCGATCGCCGGTGCGGTGGTTTTAGTAGGCCTGACGCGCTTCGTTGTAAGACACGTATAGGTGGTTTAGCAAGGAAGGAAAGGAGGGTTGGGAAAATGTCATTACTTACAGTAGTTGTGACCCTAGTAGTTGTTGGAGTGGTCCTGTGGCTGGTTAATACGTACATACCCATGGACGGCAAAATTAAGCAAGTTTTAAATGTTCTCGTGCTCATTGTTGTCTGCGTTTGGTTGTTGCAATCATTTGGCGTATTAGGTGATTTTAACAATGTACGCATCAGATAACAAAGGGACCTTCAATTTCTATGTATTTGACTTTTTTGGATTCAGGCTTAAAATTTAAGAGTAAGCCTATTCAAAAGGGTCATACATAGAATGAAAACGACAAAAAAGAAGAATTCTAAGCGTGTGCGCCCCAAGAAACTGTCAACTTCTGGTCTAAATAAAACCCGGGACGGTTTGAGAAGGAAGGTCAGTCGGCTGTCAGATGAGTTAACTATAAAAAATGTTCAATTAAAGCAGGGGGCGGATCAACAGCAAAGGTCAGAAGAGCAGATCCACATTCATACTGCAGCGATGGAAGCCACGGCAGATGGTATTTTTATCATCGACGCTCAAAAGCCTGATTTTCCTGTTATCTATGCTAATCAGGCTTTTTTCACAATAACCGGTTATTCAAAAAGGGACATTCTTGGACAAAATTATTTTTACCATTATGGGCCTTATTCCGATCCCCGTATCGTTGAAGAAATAAAACATACCATTCTTCAAGGTAAATCTTTTCATGGAGAGATGCTCCATTTTAGAAAGAACGGTGAAAAATATTGGAATTTACTGCGTATTGCGCCGGTGCGTGATATCTATGGGGCTGTCACCCATTATATAGGGATTAAAACTGACGTTACATTGATGCGGCAAAGGGACCTAGAGATCAAAGAACAGCGTGAGGAACTTTTGCACGTCACGAGGGTTGGGAAGCTTGCTGAGTTTGTCTCGTCCCTTGCCCATGAAATCAGCCAGCCGCTGGCCGCTATTCTTTCTTACGCTCAAGCGGCCAGTCGAATGCTCGCAGACAGGGAACCTCAAGTAAAAGAGGTCCTTGGGAATATCATTAATGATGACCATAGGGCCACGGAAGTCATCCGGCGCTTGCGATCACTGTTAAAGAAGGATGGCTCTGAGATGAGGCCCATTGATATTAATGCCCTTATCAACGAGACTGTGGTATTGATCACGACCGATCTTAATGTAAGGGACATTGTCCTAAAGCTCGATCTGGATAGTAATCTTCCGCTTGTCTTTGGTGATCGCATACAACTCCAGCAGGTCCTTTTGAATCTTATTAGTAACAGTTTTGATGCGTTGGAAGGCAATCAAGGTCCTCGGGAAATGTTGATCCGCGCAATCGTTAAAGATCCTAAGACGATCATGGTGGCGGTGAAGGATTCCGGGTGCGGTGTCCCCGCACAAAATAAACCTAAGCTATTTGAGCATTTTTTTACGACCAAATCAGATGGTCTGGGTATGGGGCTCTCCATTAGCCGTTCTATTGTTGAAGCACATGGCGGCCGTCTGGAAGTTAAGAATAACCCCGATCGCGGCGTAACTTTTTATTTCACCATTCCTGTCGGTGCGAAGGACCTTATATGAAGAACTCCGGGCAGATCATCTATGTCGTTGATGACGATGTTTCTGTGTGCAGGGCTTTAAAATTATTGTTGGAACAACATGGGTTTAGAGTCGAAACGTTCACACGCGCAGCAGAGTTTTTAGCTTTTAAGCATAATAAGGCGCCGTCATGCTTGATCTCGGATATCCGCATGCCGGGTATCACCGGACTTGCCCTTCAGGAGGCCATGGCAGCAAAACAGGTGACCATCCCCATTGTTTTTATCACCGGGCATGGGGACATCCCTATGAGTGTAAAGGCGGTCCAGGCCGGAGCGATAGATTTTTTGCCTAAGCCATTCACTGAAAAGAAGCTGCTTAATGCCATCCAGCGCGCCATTGCCAAAAACAAAATCCAGAATAAAAATCAAGCTGAAATTGACAGGATCAATCGGCGCATTAAGACACTTTCCCCAAGAGAACTGGAAGTCTTTCATCTGGTGGCTCGTGGCATGCTAAATAAACAAATTGCCTCAAAGCGGGGGACCGCTCTTCAGACGATCAAAGTCCACCGCGGCCGGGTCATGCAGAAGATGCAGGCAAAAACCATTACCGAACTCATCCGTTTTGCCCAAAAAGCAGGTATTACCACCTCCCTAGACTAACCTTCCGTCGGTACACTACATTATACCTCGGTACAATTGCTTTCTTTTTCCTTTATCTCTAAAATATCTATTAAAAGAGGAGAGATCTTATGAGAGTTGATATGTTGGATAATTTTAAAAAGAAGCCTTCGCTTAGCGGGTTTCTTTTGCTATTGGTACTTTCGATACTGATGTGTCAATTATCGGTAACGTATTTGCTCCTATGGTTTCCGAAGCTGCATACGACAGATATTCCCCTTTTGTTTTCAGCCATTCTTATCGTATTACTGTCCTCGACGCTTTATGCGTTTTTCTACAGGCCGATGGTCATGCAGTTTGACAAATTAAAAGGATCTGAATTGAAGATGCGAGAGCTTGCGCTTAATGACATGCTGACAGGATTATATAACCGTAGGGGTTTTTTGACATTTGCCGACCAGCTTTTAAAGTTATCGGATCGTGCGCAAAGAGGGCTTATTTTAATTTATGCGGACTTAAATGATTTGAAACAGATCAATGACGACTATGGCCATGAAGCGGGGGACAGGGCGCTTATAAGCATCGCGGATGTGCTTAAGGAGACATTTCGAAGTTCAGATGTTATTGGCCGGGTCGGGGGCGATGAGTTCGCCATCCTCGCTTTAGAGGTCAAAGCGGAAAGTCTGGATGTAGTGCGCAAACGTCTGAGAGAAAACCTTGAAAGGACAAAGTATAACATTGATTGCATTAACAAGCTGACGCTTAGCCTCGGGATAATCTACTACAATCCTGAAAAGCCCCAGACTATTGAAGAGCTTCTGAGACGCGCGGATATGTTGATGTATGAAGAAAAAGCTTATAAAACAATGCTACAACCCTCATTGATCCTATCGGAAGATAGAATTTCAAGTCTTCGTTGATAAACGGACCCGGATTGACGTGTTATACCTCGGTACAATTGATTCATTTTAGGTGCCTCTATAGAATATTATTAAACAAAAAGCAGGACCATAACCTAAGGAGCATGGTGAAGTGTCTTTAGACAAAAAACAAATTTACATTGTAGATGATGATGAGTCTATGTGCCTCGCTCTTAAATTACTGATGGGGACTTACGGGTTTACAGTGCAGACTTTTCCTTCAGCTGAAAAATTTTTTAGCGTTGTGCCCAATAGCGCTGTGGGGTGTTTGATCTTAGACGTTCATATGCCGGGGTTAAATGGGTGGGAGACACAGAAAAAACTCAAGAAAACAGGATCAAACCTCCAGGTCATTTTTATTTCGGCGGATAAAAAGGACGATCTTAAGGAGCAATCTTCAAAAACAGGGGCCGTGGGTTTTTTACAAAAACCGTTTAATGACCAAGAATTGGTCGATTTAGTTAATCTGGCGTTTTAAAGAAGGCCTCATTTAAGAGGGGAACCAAATAAACAATGTAATCTTAGGAAAGGAATGTTCTATGAACGTAAATTATTTGAAAGTGTTTGTCGCAGTTACAGCTGCAGTCTTACTTACGAGCGCGTATGTGCGCGCCTCTGATGTTGATGATCGTATTGAATCATCCGCAAAGCACTCTTATGTTTATAGAACGTATCTCGAGAACGACGCTGTTAATATCGAATCCAGGGATGGCGTTGTGACATTGACCGGAACTGTCAACGAAGGGTCTCACAAAGCATTGGCTCAAGAAACCGTAGAAGATCTGCCCGGAGTCAAAAGCGTAGACAATCAACTGGCGCTCAAAGGTCAACAGCCTCCCGAGAATTCAGATGGATGGATCGGCATGAAGGTCAAGAGTTCCTTGTTTTTTAACCGTAACGTGAGCGCTCTTAATACTGAGGTAGATGTCACTGATGGCGTTGTTACTCTGAAAGGCCGGGCAGATAGCCAGGCCCAAAAGGACTTGACCGGTGAATATGCCAAAGACGTTGAAGGCGTCAAAGAGGTCAAAAACGAGATGACGGTAGGTCAGGTTGAAAATAAAAACCAAGAGACAACGGGTGATAAGATCGATGATGCATCCATCACGGCCCAGGTCAAGGTAGCTTTTTTGTTCCATCATTCAACCAGTGCTTTCAAGACGGGCGTCCATACAAGTAATGGGGTAGTTACGTTAAGCGGCGAGGCCACCAGTGGATCCGCGAAAGACATGGCCGCCAAGGTAGCCGGCGATGTTAATGGTGTCAAGAATGTGGTCAATAATATGACTATCGTGGAACCCAATAAGTAATGTTAAGGAGGGGATTATGTATAAGACATTTAAGGGAGCATTACAGATATTTTTTGGTGTTGCTTTAGTTCTCCAATTGGGAGGATGTTTTTATTGGGATCATGACCATGACCGTGATAGGCATTATGATCATCATGATGATCATGGTTCGGGCATTGATGTACATGTTCATTGATAGTAAAAAACGGAGGACATATGGATAAAAGCGTATCAGTTGTACTTCTGGTTGTAGCAATTATTTTGATAGCTTTTGGGCTAAACGCTTATCATTCGGCCAGTTCCGATGTTTCGCGCTTTTTTACGGGGGCGCCTACAGATAAGTCACTCTGGCTTCTGATCGGTGGAGCGATTGCCGGCATAGTCGGGTTTTTAGGTTTAGTGCGAAAATAAGAAGGAATTATGTTTAAAACATTAGGCAAGCCGTTACGTATTTTTATATGCGCTGTTTTAATGGTGCAGTTAATGGGTTGCGGGACCATTCTGTACCCTGAGCGCAAAGGACAAACAGGCGGTAGAATTGATACAGGAGTTGCTGTTTTGGACGGCATTGGATTATTACTTTTTGTTGTCCCAGGCGTTATTGCCTTTGCTGTTGATTTTTATAATGGAACGATCTATCTGCCGGGAACGAGTTCAGGGCAGGATGTTAATACAACGATCCAAGATGCGGGGCAAGATCTTAAATCGGCGGGCCGTCATGCGGCGGATTCCATCAGGCATGCCTTTCAATAAGGAGGCTTCTATGTTATCAACAGAAAATAATTTAGGAGCGCAGTCGACGGACTCAGATTTAGATTGCTGGAGCAGTTTGTGGTATTTTATCAAGACCAATGGCCTACGGTTCTTGAAGCATTTAAGGAAGGGTATATAATCCTCTCACCGTTTCTCCATTGATCAGCTCCGGCCCTTAAAAGAGGCGAAACCACCATGACTGATAAAAAGAAAAACGATGCCCTCAATTATGCCGAGAGCATCATCAACACTGTACGTGAACCCTTGATCGCTCTGGACCAAGATCTAAGGGTGGTCTCTGTCAGCCGTTCCTTCTATGTTGTTTTTAAGGTAAAGCCTGAGGAGACAGTGGGGCAGCTTATTTATGACTTGGGCAATAAACAGTGGGATATTCCCAAACTGCGGGAACTGCTGGAAAACATCCTTCCCAAAAAGACGACCTTTGATAACTATGAGGTTGAACACGATTTTGCCGTTATTGGCAGGCGCATCATGCTTTTGAACGCTAGGCAGATTCAAAGAGTATTGGGGAAAGAGCGTATCATCCTGCTGGCCATTGAGGATATTACCGAACGTAAGGAAATAGAAAAAGGGCTGAAAAAAGCCCATGAAGAGCTAAATGCCTTAGCCACCGAGTTAAAACGTGCCGCTCGGGTAAAATCTGAATTTTTGGCCAACATGTCGCATGAGCTCAGGACCCCGCTTAACTCCATTAACGGTTTCTCTGAGGTATTATACGACGAGACTTTTGGGACCCTTAATGAGAAGCAGAAGAAATACGTTAATAATATTTTAATCAGCGGAAAGCATCTTCTCTTACTGATCAATCAAATACTTGACATGGCAAAGGTTGAATCCGGGAAGATGAAGCTGGCATTATCCAATTTACCCATGAAGGACCTGTTAAATGAGATCTCGTTGTTGGTAGCGGGTATGGCCAGCAAAAGGAAGATTGAAATGTTACTTGAAATAGCCGAAGATCTGCCGGATATTGAAGCAGATGAGCTCAAGACAAGAGAGGTCATTTACAATCTGCTTTCAAACGCGGTTAAGTTTACCCCTGAGGGCGGTAAAATCGGCATGCGGGCAAAAAAGGTCGCCTCCGAGATAGAAATAGTGGTTTGGGACACGGGGATCGGTATCGCACTTGAAAATATGGATAAAATATTTGAAGGGTTTTTTCGTGTCGATACTCCATATTCCCGGTTAACTGAAGGGACAGGACTAGGGTTACCGCTCTCTAAAAAGTTAGTTGAGCTGCATGGCGGGAAGTTTTCCGTAGAATCAAAGGGGCTCAATTGCGGCACCTCAGTCCGGTTTACGTTCCCTATTATATCCAGGAAGGCGGTGTGAGATGAGGAAAAAAGCCTTAATTATCGACGATAATGCCAATAATCTTTTGTTGGAAAAAGATCTTTTGGAGGTTGCCGGCTTTGAAGTGTTTGAAGCTGAAAATGCTGACCTGGGAATTGCCATCGCCAGGAAAGAAAAACCGGATATCATCATTATGGATGTGCGGCTTCCGGATATGCGCGGTTCCGAAGCTGCCAGGATATTGCGTCAACACAAAGAGACAAGCGGTATTCCTATTGTTTTTGTGACCGCTTCTGTAATGGCAGAAGGCAGAGAAGAGATAAAATATATAACTAACAGCGGGTTTATTGCCAAGCCGATCAATACGCGCACCTTTGCGGCAGAGATCAGTAAATTTATTAAGTGAATTTTCTAATATGCTGAAAAGTCAAACTTGAAAGAGGCGGCGGATGAACGAAAAGCCGGTAATTTTAGTTGTTGATGACCAGCTTGCAAATATTGAACTTCTCGAAGCATATCTTGTCCCGCAGGGTTATGAAATTGTCAAAGCGGCAAGCGGCCTTGACGCGCTGGAAAAACTTAAGGTTGGTCAAATCGATCTGGTCCTGCTGGACATCATGATGCCCAAGATGTCCGGCTTGGAAGTGCTGGAGAAACTGCGTGCCGATGAAAAGACACGGCTTATTCCGGTCGTGATGGTCACCGCACTTAAGGAGACCCAAGACAAGGTGAAAGCCCTTGAGGCAGGATGCGATGATTTTATTTCCAAGCCCGTTGATAAGGTTGAACTATTAGCAAGAGTTAAGTCCATACTCAAGATCAGTTATTATCTCCGGCAGTTAGATGAAAAGGAGAAATTTAAGGCAGTGGTTGATAAAATAAGTGATGGCATCGCTATCTGTAGACCCGACCACCTCATTAAAGACAGTAACGCGGCGATCTTAAATTACTTAAATATTACCGATCCGGCGAATGTTAATTTGGCCGAAACGCTGTTTAAGAATTATTCTGTTTCTATCAATAAAGAAGCTCTTTTGGACCTAACGGTTACGCATAAAACATTTGATATTGTGCGCAAAAAAACAGAAACAACAGAGGCATTATATTTAGCGGTAAATTCGGATGTGATAAAAAATTCCGCCGGAGAGCTATTGAGCATTGTTTTTATTTTTCGTGATGTTACCGCAGCACGCAAGGAAGAATTCCTAAAACAGGACACTTTAACCCTTATTTCGCATAAATTGCGTACACCGTTGGGAGTGATCAGCGGGAATATATCATTACTTCAGGACGGATCATATGGCCCCCTCAATGGGGAGCAAAAAAAAGCCATTGATGCCGTCTCCAAACAATCTTCTTTGCTTGTATCAATGGCGGAGGAGCTGCTTGGGTTTACCATAGTATGCAGTCACTCGCTCTCACAGGATGCTCATCATAAGACCTTAGGTCAAATTGAACAAAGAATGAGTTAAGAGAAGGGGAATATAACTATGCTTGATCCGTCTGCGAAAAGATACAGGTTCCGGGTCGTCGTTCCTGCTTATCCGGCATTTAATATTTACTCCAACATTGCAGGCACGACAACATCTCTGGGCCCGGTTTATGTGGCCACGAACGTTAACAAAATGCCCAAGTGGGATGCTGAGGTGATCGATGAAAATAATCTTCGCCTGCATGGGCCAAGGAGTAAAGCCGGGGGCGCTGACCACGAGTTTTTGCAGCAACAAAGGCCTGCGGATGTCGTCGGATTTTATGGCGGGTTAACCAGCACAATCCCGCGTCTCTATAAGGTCGCGCAATTTTACAAAGATAAGGGAGCAGTCACGATCGCCGGCGGACAGCATTTTGTCGATGATAATATTATGGACGCTTTATCTCAAGGGATCGACTACCTTGTTATAGGGGAAGGCGAGGAGACCATTCAAGAACTTTTGGAGGGGATTGAAGGCAAACGTGATATTAGTCAGGTGAAAGGGATCGCCTATTTAAAAGATGGAAAA
This sequence comes from uncultured Planctomycetales bacterium, assembly GCA_964396865.1. Taxonomy (GTDB): domain Bacteria; phylum Omnitrophota; class Gorgyraeia; order Zapsychrales; family Fredricksoniimonadaceae; genus JABDGZ01. The sequence continues at coordinate 2,666 of CAYNGE010000018.1, read as the reverse complement.
CTCTTTCGCAGCGCACCAAGGGACCCGCTCTCGGATTTCGATAAACTGCCGTTTCCGGATTTTTCTTTGGTACGGTATGCCAAGTTAAAGCTTTATCCTGTCGAGCGTATTCGGGGATGCGGCATGGATTGCGAGTTCTGCACAGTCAAGAGCAAACCGCGGCCGGCTTCTTCCAACCGGCTCTTGGAGCAGATCAGACTTTTAGTCGAAACAAGGGATGCGCGGCACTTTTTTATCGTTGATGACCTTTTTGGGCAGCAGCGCGAAGAGACAGTGCGATTTTGTTATAAGCTTAGAGATTATCAAAGACAGATCCGTCTACGATTGGATTTCACGGCTCAAATAAGACTGGATAAGGCCAAGGACGGTGAGCTTCTTTCAGCGATGCGCCAAGCGGGTATCAATGCGGTGGCCATTGGGTTCGAATCCCCGATCGCCGAAGAATTAAAAGCGATGAACAAACATACTAAGCCTGAAGAGATGATCGCCTTCACAAAAATATTTCACAAACACGGATTCTTGGTGCACGGGATGTTCATTTTCGGGTATCCCATGAAAGAAGGCGTCCATTTTAATATGACGGCCCAAGAGAGGGTCAAACGCTATCAGCAATTTATCCGAAGGGCGCGTCTGGATACAATTCAAATCCTGGCCCCGATCCCCTTACCGGGGACACAATTGCGGGAGAGATTAAAACGGCAAAACAGGATCTATCCTCTTGAAGAAATAGGGTGGGAATATTATGACGGCAGTTTCCCGGTTTCCGAACCCGATGAACCTTTAAGCGCCGAAGAGCTGCAGCTTTCAGCGAAAAAAATCATGGCCTCTTTTTACCAGTTCCAATACGTTTTCAGGATAGCGTTAAATGTATTGTTATTCCCCGGGCTTGTTTTCTTTTTAGGTAACATTAAACCGGGTTGGAGAAAGTGGTATCGGCATTGGCGCAACAATTGGATCCGTTTTACAGGGTGGATGATCATTAAAGAATGGAGCTCAAATTTCCAAAAAGACAAATTTCTTACTAAATTGCAGTCAGCCAAAGGACAGGTAAGGTGGATGGGCAAGGACCATATAACCCACGACCGATTAAAAAGATCTGACAAATAGGACAGAGATAGATGCGATGAAAACGCCGAGCCCTGCAACAGTTATTCCTACGGTAGTTAGCGGTACGCTCACCACTATTGACCATCAGAAAATATCATTCCAGCATTTTAAGAATGGCGGCCTTTCCGTTATCATTATTGCGCATGGTTATTATAACAGCAAACAGTGCGTGGTTTTGCAGCAGTTGGCTTGTGCGCTGGGGGAAAAGTACGATATTTTTATGTTTGATTTCCGCGGGCATGGCCAAAGCAGCGGCCTATTTACCTGGACGACCCGGGAAGGAAATGATCTACGGGCGGTATTGGATTTTGTTGCTCCGCAATACTCCAAGAAAGGATTAATTGCCTTTTCCCTAGGAGCAAGTATCAGCATTAATGTTCTTGCGAATGATAAACGTGTAGATAGTTTTATCTGTGTCAGCGCTCCGTCGGACATATCGAAAATTGATTACTGGATATGGGCCCTTGATTGGAAAGGGGACTTGGTATACACTTTCTTGAATCCCAGGGGATGGATCGGCAAGGGAGTACGGCCGGGGCCATTTTGGCTGGCCAAGGAAAGGCCCATTGATAACGTTGCTAAAATCACCATTCCGATCATGTTCATACACGGCAGCCGAGATTGGGTCATTAGGCCGTGGCATTCCGAGGCCCTATACCAAAAGGCAGGCGGGATGAAGAAAATAATTTTTATCGAAAACGGGCCGCACGCAGAGTTCTTAATGCGGGACCATCCCGAGCAATTCGTCACAGAAGTAAAGGATTGGTTCCTTGATACGCTATGAAAAATGAAGATTTAGTTATTATCCATATTAACACAGGCAGGATAAACTCATTTAATGTCAAAATTACTTTTGCGTAAAACTTGGCGTCTCTGCGGGATCATTTTCCCTCTTGTATATTATTTTGGGAGCAAGACAATGACCTTAATTGCAGTGCTCCTGTTTTTATGCACTTTCCTGCTTATTGAATTTTTACGCTTTACGATCCCCGCGTTAAATAAAAGACTGATCATTATTTTTGGACATTTCTTTAAGGAAGCTGAGAAAAAAAGATTATTGACCACAACAACTTTCTTAATTTCATTTTTAATGACCGTATTATTATTTCGAAAAGATATTGCAATAACCGCGATGCTATTTTCGATATTTGGGGATGCGGCTTCTGCGATCGTAGGTGTACACGGGAAGAAAAGGGTATTAGATAGGAGCATAGAAGGGAGCATGGCATTTTTGGTCACATGTTTAGTGATCGGCTCGGCACTTGCTTTGACAAAAATACGCCTTGCTCCCGCAGTATTTATTCCGGGCGCATTTTCCGCGACTATCATAGAGCTTTTGCCGCTGCCTGTAGACGATAATCTTACTATTTCATTAGCCGCCGGAGCTGTAATGAGTGTAATGTCGAAATTTTTATAAAAACAGACTTAAAGATGTCAAGAGGTGCAATACAAAGATACGCTATGAAGAATGAAGATTTAATTATCCATAAGATATTTGCTCAAATTTCTTCTCGATTCCAAGACAGGATATGCCTTCAAATAAAAAAAGGCTCTGCCTG
>CAYNGE010000017.1:15244-16116 GCA_964396865.1 uncultured Planctomycetales bacterium | reverse complement strand
AATGCCTTCGCCTTGATCAATGACACTGATCCTGATCTTCTGGTCCATGATACGCACATGCACATCAATATCACGGCCCTCCGGGCCATGCACGAGGGCATTATGAATAATGTTTTTCAATGCCTGTGTGATCATATAAAAATCAACATTCACATATAAGGGTCCTTGAGGAGAATCCAGATGGATCCGCTTTTCATCGCCTTCGGTAGTGGCCTGTTTCAGAGCCTGAGCAACGATATCCTTAACTTCACACCAGGCAAAATTAGGTCTTAAATTCCCCGTATCCAATTTAGTCAAATCCAACACCGCATCCACACCGCTGGTCAAACGCAAACAGGCTAAACGACATTCTTCCAGAAGGTCCATAGCATCTTTAGGCCATTGATGGTATAAGACCAAAGCATCCAAATAACCGGAAATAATTGTCAGAGGCGTCTTGAGTTCATGCGATAAATTATCCAATAAAGCGCTCTGCAAATTTTGCGTATCTTCCTTCATCTTGGCTTCACGCGAGATCTTTAACAGCTGATCCTTTTCCAACATCACCGTCATAAGCGCGGTAAATGATTCCAGCAATGTCCTTTGGGCCAGATCCAACGGCTTATCGTTTAATAATCTGATGACCAATACGGCCCTCACCTGTCCCGATGACATTAAAGGCAAATACATTAATGGCTGTTGGGCCAAGGTGTCGGAAAAACGGCCGGCGGCTTTCTTATTGGCAACCACCCATTGGACCATGCCTTTTTGGTTGGCCGTCATTTCTATGGCGTCTCCAATGGGACTATCAAAAAGAGGGTGTTCATTTTCATCGATCATCAATACGCTGCTGTTGCCATGTAAAAGCAAATTGACTTGGGCCGTAGCCATCC
>CAYNGE010000017.1:8226-15234 GCA_964396865.1 uncultured Planctomycetales bacterium | reverse complement strand
CATCCGCATCGCTTGCGTCACATCCGTGCTAAGAGCCAGAGCCCGGGTCAACTCATACAGGGATTCGGAACGCAAACGCTGCTTCTGTTCAATTTCTTTTTGACGGCGCAGCTTGGAGGTCACCAGCCCCATCATCAAGGCTGTAATAAAAAACATGACAAGTATCCCCATGTCATAGCTATTCCTGAGATTAAAGGTGTATTTCGGGGGAATGAACAAAAAATCCCATGCCACGGCACTTAAAGCCGCTAACATGAAAGCCGCGCTTCTGCCTAAAAAAGATCCGCTTAAAACAACGGTCAATAAATACAGGAGGCCCAGCGTTTGATAGCCTGTCAAAGGCTCCAAAAACATGTTCACTATGGTTGCGATGGCAAACATCAAGAAACTTAAACCATATTCACGCGGCTTAATGCGGGGCAGAAAGTCTTTTGATTTTTTTGGGAAATTTTTGTCCGGCGATGATATACGTACCATGTGCACAGCGATCTGTCCGCTTAAATTGACTAATCTGTCGGCCATAGCGGGAATTCCCAACCATCGCTGCCAATTTGTTTCAACGGATTTTCCGATAATAATCTGGGTGACGTTCTCTTTATTGGCAACATCAACGATCACTTGCGCTAAATTGTCCCCCACTTGATGGATGATCTCGGCACCCAACTGCCGGGCCAGGGCCAAATTCCTCATCAAACGCTCTTTATTTTCTTCCGAAAGCGACGCGGAACCTTCCACGTGCAGAGCGATCCATGAAGCGTCCAGCATCCCTGCCCAGCGGCGGGTCATACGGATCAGCGACTCCGAAAACGGCGTGACCCCCACCGCGACTAAAATACGCTCACCGCTTCTGGTGGGTCCTGACATACCGCGGGCCAGCATGAGTAAACGTAAATCCCGGCTAACATGTGCGGTAGTCAATCGCAACGCCATTTCCCTAAGAGCCGTCAAATTCTCGGTTTTAAAGAAATTAGTCGCCGCAGCTTGGGCCTGGTCCGGGACATACACCTTGCCTTCCGCCAGACGTTGATGCAAGGCCTGCGGGGATAGATCAACTAAAGTGATCTCAGAAGCTTCATCAAGAATGGTATCGGGAACGGTTTCTCCGACAACCACGCGAGTGACTGCGAGAATATCTTCCCGGCGGCTGTCGACGTGCTGCACATTCAGGGTGGTAAAAACATCGATGTCTGCGGAAAGTATTTCCAGAACATCCTGATAACGCTTGGGATGACGGCTGCCGGCCACATTACTGTGGGCGAGTTCATCAACTAAAACTAGTTGAGGGTGACGTTTGAGGATCTCATCAATGTCCATTTCCTCAATGGTAATGCCGCGGTAATTAACTTGCCTTAGCGGGACCTGCTCCAAGCCTTCCAGCAGAGCTTGGGTTTCAGCGCGGCCATGCGTGCAGGCAATGCCAACCAACACACGAAAGCCTTCCGCCTGACGCTGGCGCGCTTCCTGAAGCATGGCGTAAGTTTTGCCGACGCCGGGGCACATACCAAAAAAAATCTTCAGTTTGCCCCGGTGGCTATCTTCGGCTTTGACTCTTGCTAAAAGTACATCGGGATCGGGTCTTTCCATGCCTTATATCATACTCGCCCCAAACACCTTTGCGAGTATTTTTTATCCCGATTGCCGAGCAAGAAACAGGGAATATTTATTTTTTATACTGATCCAAGGCAAGGTTGACTTGTAAAACGTTGACCACCGGTTCGCCCAAAAATCCCAAAAATCGGCCCTGGGTATTTTGATCAACAATTTGTTGGACTGTTTCCGGTGTTAATCCTCTCACGCGAGCGACACGCGACAGTTGATACTCCGCGGCGGCTAAACTAATGTGCGGGTCTAATCCACTGCCCGAGGATGTTACTAAATCCACCGGGATCGGGTCCTTGTTATCAGGATCGGCCGCTTTTAAAAGAGCGATCCGGGCTTTTATCTCATCGATCAAAGCAGGATTGGTAGGCCCCAGATTTGAGCCGGAGGAAGAAGAGGCGTTATAGGCGGGACTCGTTGCTGAGATCCTGCCCCAAAAATATTTGGGGTCGTCGAAATTCTGGCCGATCAAAGATGATCCTAATATTTTACCGTCCCTCGAAGCGATCAAACTGCCTTCGGCCTGTTTATGGAACACGGTTTGCGCGATCCCGGTCACTAAAAGCGGATAAAGAAGCCCCGTGAGCGCCGTGAATAAAATAAAGGAAACGATCGCGGGTCTGATCTGTGCAAGTATCATTGTATATCACCCTCCCCTGGCCCCTCCCATCAAGGGAGGGGAATAAATTTAAACCCAATGCAACGCCGTTAAGATCATATCGATCAATTTGATCCCCGCAAAGGGAGCAATAATGCCTCCGACCCCGTAAATGAGCAGATTGTCCCGTAAAAGACGACTGGCGGGCATCGGTCTGTACGGTACGCCGAATAAAGATAAAGGAATAAGGGCTATAATGATCAGCGCGTTAAAAATAACCGCGGATAAAATAGCGCTTTGCGGTGTGGTTAAACGCATAATATTCAAGGCTGCCAGCGCCGGGTACGTCCCCATGAATGCCGCCGGAATAATTGCGAAATATTTGGAAACGTCATTGGCAATGCTGAAAGTCGTAAGAGATCCCCGTGTAATCAAAAGCTGTTTGCCGATCTTAACAACTTCAATTAATTTGGTCGGATTTGAATCAAGATCCACCATGTTCCCCGCTTCTTTGGCGGCCTGTGTCCCCGTATTCATGGCGACCGCCACATCCGCTTGGGCCAAAGCCGGCGCGTCATTGGTCCCGTCGCCGGTCATGGCCACCAGCCGCCCGCCGGTTTGCATATCACGGATCAACTTTAATTTTGTTTCAGGCGTGGCCTGGGCCAGGAAGTCATCCATGCCCGCTTCCGCGGCAATGGCCGCCGCTGTCAAAGGATTGTCTCCGGTGATCATGATGGTTTTAATACCCATTCTGCGCAACTCCGCAAATCGTTCTTTAATGCCCCCCTTGACAATATCCTTTAATTGAATGACCCCAAGAACATTTTTATCCTCCGCGACAACCAAAGGGGTGCCGCCGCTTTTAGAAATGGTCTCAATGGACGATTTCAAATCATCAGGAAAGATCCCGCCGGCGTTCCGAATATAGCCTTCAATGGCATCGACAGCGCCTTTTCTAATTTGACGATTGGCGCCTAAATCCACCCCGCTCATACGGGTTTGAGCGCTGAAAGGAATAAATTTTGCTTCCAATTCCTGGGTTTGCCGTTCCCTAATACCATATTTCTCTTTTGCCAAGACGACGATGCTGCGTCCTTCCGGAGTTTCATCAGATAAAGAAGCCAGTTGAGCACAATCAGCCAATTGTTCAGCGCTTACTCCCCTGGTAGGAATGAAAGCCACTGCCTGTCTGTTGCCCAGCGTAATGGTCCCTGTTTTGTCGAGTAGCAACACGTCTACGTCCCCCGCGGCTTCAACAGCGCGTCCGGAAGTGGCAATGATATTAGCCTGGATCATGCGATCCATACCGGCAATGCCGATAGCGGGCAGTAAACCGCCGATCGTGGTAGGAATCAGGCAAACGAGCAACGCAACTAAGACAGTCACAGTAATAACTACTCCCTTTCCAGCGGTAGCAACGCTAAAAATCGAAAACGGTAAAAGAGTCGCCGTAACAAGAAGAAAAATAATCGTAAAAACCACTAATAATATGCTTAGGGCGATCTCATTGGGTGTTTTTTGACGGCGGGCGCCTTCGACCATCGCGATCATATGATCCAGAAATGTTTCTCCCGGATTGGCGGTAACACACACGATCAGCCAATCGGAAAGAACACGGGTCCCTCCGGTGACGGCGGAACGGTCCCCGCCGCTTTCACGGATGACCGGAGCGCTTTCTCCGGTAATGGCGCTTTCATCGACAGAGGCCTCCCCTTGAATATCTTCACCATCCATAGGAATATAGTCCCCGTGTTCCACCAAAACAACATCCCCTTTTCGCAAGGTGGTGGCTGAAACAGTATCATAACTAGAACCATGGATGGGCTTGGACATTTTTTTAGCCGGTGTATCTTTGCGGGCACGGCGTAAACTCTCGGCCTGGGCTTTGCCGCGGCCCTCAGCCATGGCTTCGGCAAAATTGGCAAAAACAATGGTAAACCACAGCCATAGAGAAATAGCTAAAATAAAACCGGCCCCTGCTTCGCCATGGCCTCCCAATGCCTGCACATATAGCCCTGTAGTCAATACGCTGCCAACCAAGACGACGAACATCACAGGATTCTTGATCTGATGCCGCGGGTCTAATTTCTTAAATGATTCAATAATGGCCGGCCCTAATATCGTCAGCTCAAATAGCGATGTCACCTTACTGTGTGTCTTTTTCATGTTATCCTCTTAACATTAAATGTTCCACAATGGGCCCTAAAGCCAGCGCCGGAAAAAATACCAATGCCCCAATGACTAAAACCACCATGGCCAAAAAGAAAACAAACAGCGGCGTATGTGTTTGTAAAGTTCCTTGGGTTGTCGGTATGATCTTCTTGGCCGACAAAGAGCCGGCAATGGCCAACATTGGTATCGCCAGCCAATAGCGGCCAAAAAACATCGAAATCGCTAAACTCGTATTATAAAAAACCGTATTCGCGTTAATGCCGGCAAAAGCGCTTCCATTGTTCCCGGCAGCCGAACTAAAAGCATAAAGGATCTCACTAAACCCATGCGGCCCGGGATTGGAGATCCCTGCTTTCCCTGCAACTGTAAGCACGGCAATGGCTGTCGGTATCAATATAAACATATGCGGAATTAAGGCGGTCAAGGAAGCCATTTTCATTTCAAAGGTCTCGATCTTCTTGCCTAAATATTCCGGTGTGCGGCCGATCATAAGGCCGGCTATAAAAACAGCCACAATGATAAATCCAATCATGCCATATAGTCCGCAGCCTACCCCGCCAAAAATAACTTCCCCCAATTCTATAAGCCACAAGGGTATCAAGCCGGACAAAGGCATGAAAGAATCGTGCATGCAATTGACTGATCCATTGGCCACGGCTGTGGTCGTAACCGCCCAAATAGCTGAATTGGCGATACCAAAACGGGCTTCTTTGCCCTCCATGTTTCCGCCGGGTTGGAAAGCTGTTGCGCTTTGGTCTACGCCTAATTTATTCAACAAAGGGTTGCCTTGCTGTTCGATCTGTATATCAGCCCACAGACACGGAAGAAAAATTATGAACATCGCGGCCAATACGGCCCAGCCTTGCCGACGGTCTTTGACCATATAACCAAAGGTGTAACATAAACCTACGGGGATCAGCATAATGGCCAGTAATTCTAAGAAATTAGATAAAGGGGTCGGGTTTTCATACGGATGGGCAGAATTGGTATTATAAAATCCTCCGCCGTTGCTGCCTAATTGTTTAATGGATATTTGAGATGCCACCGGCCCTAAAGCAAGGTCCTGTTCTGTAACCGGTTTGCCATTACTATCTTTGGTCGCTTGCAGGAGCGTTGCCACGGCGCTTTTGTTAAAGGTCTGCGGTATCCCCTGGGAAACAAAGGCAACAGCAAACACAAGTGATAAAGGCAACAGAATATAAAGAACAGTCCGTACCATATCCACCCAAAAGTTACCAATGGTGTTCATCTGCTTTTGAATAAATCCTCTGATTATTGCGACCAGGATAGCCATACCCGTTGCCGCGGAAACAAAATTCTGGACCACTAAAGCCATCATCTGGGTCAAATAACTCATGGTGCTTTCCCCGCCATAGCCTTGCCAATTTGTATTGGATGCGAAACTCACTGCTGTATTAAATGACGAGTCCGGAGACACCGCAGGCATGGACATTGGATTTAAAGGGAGACCGGCTTGAAGGCGCTGAATGGCATAAACTACCAATATGCCTAAAACATTAAACATGATCATGGCCATAGCATAAGTTTTCCAAGGCATGCCTTCTTGCGCTTTCACCCCGCAAAGCCGGTAAATCCATCTTTCTAAAGGAGCAAGCCACACGTTTAGACCTGTAGGCCTTCCTTCATATATGCGGGCCATGTAAGTACCAAACGGCTTGACCGTAAAAAGCACTACCAAAAGAAAGAAAGCAGCTTGAATAAAGTCATTGGAACTCATTAAAATATCTCCGGTTTAAGCAAAGCTATTAGAAGGTAAATAAACAATACAAATGACGTGATGCCGCCGATCCAGTAAATGGCTAACATAAATCCCCCCTATACTTTTGAGCACAAAACAATAAAAGCCCAAGAAACAATCCCGAAGAAAATTGTCAAAGCGATATAAATAATATCCACCATAAGAATATCTCCTTTGAAAATAAGTTTAGCATGACCTCTAATTTTAGCTAATTAAAAGAATGCCTTAAGATATTAAAAAAGTATTAAAACGGCTTGGCGGGAACGCTGGGGGTATTAACGGCTAAAATAGGGGCGTCTCCCTATTTTATTCATAACCATACTTTTTAATAAACCAATTCTTCGCGGCCTGAACAGACCATAAATACAGCGCCAAAATAATTATAAGGAACAGAAAGAATGAAGCAGGCGGCATGACAAATTTAAAATAATTTCCCAGCGGAGTAAACGGAAGAACCAGCCCTATGGATACTATATAAATGGATGTAAATATTAAAAATGGGCTCGGCCAACTTTCTATAAATGGTATTTTACCGGTACGGATAATATGAATGACCAGGGTCTGCGTGCATAGGGATTCCAAAAACCAACCCGTACAAAATAACGGCTGCGAAGCATGGAATATAAACAACAGGACGCCAAAGGTTATATAATCAAAAACAGAGCTTAGAGGACCGAACACGATCATAAATTTCTTAATATAATCAATGTTCCATACCCTGGACTTTAAAAGATAGTCTTCATCGACCTCATCGGAAGGGATGGCCACCTGGGAGGCGTCGTATAGAAAATTATTCAAAATGATCTGTATTGGAAACATGGGTAAAAACGGCAAAAGAAAACTCGCCCCTGTCATGCTGAACATATTACCAAAATTG
>CAYNGE010000017.1:0-8216 GCA_964396865.1 uncultured Planctomycetales bacterium | reverse complement strand
GGAACTCGCACCCATTTTGATATATTTAAAAATATTACCAAATACCTTTCTTCCTTCTAATACGCCATCTCTTAAGACCATCAAATTCTTCTGCAAGAGGATCAAATCCGCGGATTCTTTGGCTATGTCCACCGCGTTATTAACGGAAATCCCAACGTCCGCTGCCTTCAGGGCCGGCGCATCATTAATACCGTCTCCCAGGTAACCAACAGTATGGTTGTTTTTGCGCAAGGCAGATATGACGCGCTCTTTTTGTGAAGGCGACAGTCTGGCAAAAACCGTTGTTGTCTTAACTAATTCCTTAAGCCGATCCTCATTAAGTTTTTCTATCTGTTCTCCGGTCACAAGCCCCTTGACATTAAGCCCTACCTCGCCGCAAATCTTCTTAGTGACTAATTCATTGTCCCCGGTGAGCACTTTAAGCTCTATGCCTAATTTCCTTAAAACTTCGATGGTCCTACGGGCTGTTGGTTTAGGAGGATCAAGAAATGCGATGTAACCTTTTAAAACAAGGTCTTGCTCATCGTCCTTGGAGTAAACTTCCTTATTAACTCCCATGTCTTTATAAGCGACACCCAAGACCCTAAAACCATCCGCGCTTAAGGAATCATATTCCTCCTTTAAATCCGTCACTACAACTTGATCTAACTCCTCTATTTCTCCGTCCAATTCATACCTTTTGCATCTTTTTAATATTTCTTCAGGGGCGCCTTTAGAAATGATCTTATGCTTACCCTCCATATCTACGACTACTGACATGATCCTTCGGGAAAAATCAAAAGGCATCTCATCGATCTTTTTATACTGCTTTACGACCAATTTTTCATATTTTAAAACAGCTTTGTCCAATATGTTTTTAAGCCCTGTCTGATAAAAACTATTGATATACGCAAGCTTAAGGACCCCCTCATCCTCTTTTCTGACGATATCACAATATTTCTCCAAGACGATCCTATCTAATGTAAGTGTCCCGGTCTTATCGGTGCACAGGACATCCATCGCGCCAAAATTCTGGATGGAATTCAGGCGTTTGACAATAACATCTTTTTTAGACATCGCGATGGCGCCCTTGGACAAATTAATAGTCACAAGCATGGGAAGCATTTCAGGGGTAAGGCCTATGGCCACGGCCAGCGAAAACAAAAATGCTTCCATAAAATTACCTTTGGTAAAGTAATTGATCGCACAAATAGCAATGACCAACAGCGCCATGGCACGGATCATGAGCCAGACAAATTTATTGATGCCACGATCAAAACTGGTCGGCTGATTAATGGAAGAAAGCCGCTTGGAGATCTCGCCAAACTCAGTGGCCAAACCGGTCCTCAAAACCACCCCTAAAGCTGTGCCGCTGACAACGCTCGAACCCATAAACGCAATACTATCAACCGCTGATGTCTTTTCCACCGGCATGGATTCACCGGTCAAGGCGGCCTGATTAATAAATAAATCTTTGGCTTGAATGATCCTCAGGTCCGCCGGGATCATGTCCCCTGCAAATAAATCTACAATATCGCCGGGAACGATCTGTCTAATGGAAATTTCTTTAGACTTGCCATTACGATAAACCGTGGCGGTAGCACGCACCATTTCGCTTAATTTCTCTGCTTCTATCCCCGCACGAAATTCCTGATAAAAGCCAAGAATAACGCTCATGACGGCCATGACGCCTATAATAGAGCCGCTGACCGCATCCCCCGTCCAAAAGGTGACAGCCGCTATAACAACAAGCAAAACAACCAAAGGGTGAAAGAATTTCGATATAAACTGAAAAATGACGGTTCTTTTCTTCTTTTTGGCGGCCTCATTGAAACCATATTCGTCAAGACGTTTTTGAGCTTCCTGTTCGGAAAGCCCATATTGAGAAGTTTGAAATTTCTCAAACAGAGTTTCCTTGGGGCATCCCTTATAATCAAAATCAAGGATTTGTGATTTTTGTTTATTATTCATTACTTTTCCTTATCAAAATTGGTCCCTTGAAAAACAAAATGCTTTATAATTTATGAAGATTTGGAAGGATATGAATCCAACCGCATGACAGCCGCCGCCAGTCCGATCGTAACCCACATAAGGACCCCCAACTGAACGGTATAAAAGGTGTTGTCAAAAAAACTCTGGACTAAAAAGCCAAATAAACCGGACAAAATCCCCTGAAGATACGTCAGGGGCCATAAACCCTTCATATTCTTGCAACAATTTATCCCCCCTTGGAACAAAGCAAACAGCAGCCATAAGAGACAGGCCAAACCCGCCAGTCCGGTCTCAGCCGCCCACTGAAGGTAGCAATTATGGGCATACCAGAACGGCGCGCTGGGGATCCGCATGAGCATCCTGGTATATGTATTAAGGCCCGTTCCCAAGACCGGGTAGTTCCTAATGATCAAAACCGCTGTCTTCCAATATACAAGCCGCCCCGATGCTTTCAAATTTAAATCAGATTGGATATTCTTATAAGAAGGACTGCTATTGTTGAATAAAGTTACGTGTCTGACATTGCTCAAAGAAGGCAGAAAAATAAAAATAAATATCAATAATAAAAAGGCTGCGAAAAGTGTTTTGCGCCGGTCCATCCATACCATTAAACCCAATGCGCTTAAAAAACCGACCCAGGAGCTTCGGGAATATGTCCAACATAAACAGCTTATCAATAAGATCAATAAAATGATCAATGCCCCTTGCAAAAACCATGGTTTATTCTTACCTGCCGCTTGGTATACAAAATGGGCAACGAGGCCAAAGGCCGGTAACAGATAAGCGCCCAGACCATTGGGATCAATAAAGGAAGAACTTACTCTTCCGCTGCTGATCAGATGTCCTCTTAAAAAATCAACTCCATAATAATGCTCGACGGCCCCGCTTAAAGCCACGACAAAGGCGGATGCGAAAAAGACATTCAAAAAAATCCCAATACGTTTATCCGTAGTGAAGGCTTCTATAAAACTAAAATATAAAAATACGCTTTTAAGGAATTTCCCAAAAAAAGCAAGCAAGCTAAGGCACGGATACTGGCTTTGCAATACGGAAATAAAGACGATCAAAACTAAAAATTGTAAAGGACGGTTAAGAACATTGTCCGGCGGAGCGAACCCTTTTAAAAAGAAACCGATCTTTCCTAAAAGATTTAAATTTGAAGTTCCATCGGGCCAATTGAAAACAATTTGATTGGCCTTTTTTAAAATATAGAAAAAGATGGCCAGAGCGGCGAAAGAATCAAGCAGGGCGATAGAAACAGGCAGAACAAAGATCAGGACACACAGGGAAAACAGGATGCCTCGATCACAAAAGACCGCGATGCTATTATTTGACAGGATTGAGCGCTTGAGGATGTTCACTACGGCTTTCCTTGTGAATGATCATCATTGATCTCTAATTTATCCAAGACGTATTTATCTTTGACATTACCCAATGAGCTTACAATTTCAAAACGATTGATGTCCTGACCTAAGATCAAATAAATCAGATACGTGTCGTAGAGATGATACTCTCCGTTTGGCCCCTCTTGTTGACCTTCGGCATTGGGATCAAACGAATATTCTTCACCATCATTAGCATAGATCTTAATTACGAATTTTCCTAAAACGTTCTTCTGTTTAAATCTGACAAAATACGTCAATTTCTCAGGGATCACCGCCGGAGGCCGCAAAATAGAGGCGGCCGGGCACCAAAATTCCAAGGAACATGCCCTGCTATAGTCCACCTTCTCTTTGGAAGATCTACCGCTATGCAAATACCCTGAATAAATTTTTGAAGTCTCTCCGTTCCATTGAGCATAAGACAAATCCCCGGAAATTAAAAGTAATAAAAAAATAACCGTGGAAAGCTTTCTTGTCATGATAATCTCCTGACGCAAAATAAGAACGGAGGATTATACCACCGGAAGGGGCGCCTGTGGAATTATTTCCGCCTTTTGGCAAGCGCGCGGCGCATCATTTGTAATTCCCGAAGGCGTGTGCGGTCTAATTGGGGGTAGGACATTTTCAAATCTTTAAGGGCGTCTACTACGATCTGGGAGACGATCAAACGCGCGTTTTCTTTGTCATCGGAGGGAACAACATACCAGGGCGCGATATTGCTCGTTGTGGCGCTTAAAGCATCTTCGTAAGCCCTCATATAATCTTTCCAGAATTTCCGCTCTTCTATATCGAAGGTGCTGAATTTCCAGTTCTTTGCGGGATCATCAATGCGATCGAGAAACCGCCGGCGCTGCTCTTCTTTGGAAATATGCAAAAAGAACTTAATGATCCTGGTCCCATTATAATAAAGGTGTTTTTCCAGGTCCCTGATGGAACGGTAACGCTCCTGCCAAATAGTCTTGGGCCTTAGCAGATCATCCGGTATCTGTTCTCCCTGCAGGATCTCGGGATGCACACGGGCGATCAACACTTCTTCATAATAAGAACGATTAAAAATGCCGATCTTCCCCCGCTCGGGCAAATCACGGGTGGTGCGCCATAAAAAATCATGACCCAGTTCCAAAGGGCTTGGGTGTTTGAAGCTAAAAACCTGACAGCCTTGGGGATTGACGCCGGACATCACGTGCTTGATGGCCCCGTCTTTTCCGGCCGCATCCATCGCCTGAAAGATCAGCAGTATTGAATACCGGTTGTGCGCGTAAAGAATGCTCTGCATTCTGCTTAATTCTTCAACGTGGATGCCCAAAAATTCTTGATACTGCTCTTTGGACTTGTAAAATGGCTCAATTGTGGTCGGCCATTTTTTAAGGTCAACCTTCTTCCCTTCCCTGACCCGAAAGTCTTTGGAGTTGATATTCATGGTTTTCATTTAAGGTAAATAGAATTTCAAGTGGGACTTAAGGGTCTTTACATCCACTTGTCCCGATGCTGTAGGCTTATTGATGAATGTATAGGTGTACATGCTCCCGGCCATTGGCAGGACCAAACGGGACATGGCGCCCAGAGGCCCCAAGGACATGGTGATCAAGGCGTTTTTGCGATGGCGATGGGTAAAGGCCATCATAGCCATCACATCATCCCAGTCGCGGGCACGGGCCGCGATCTTAACAATATCAGCCCGGGCACTCAACGCCTTTTTGAAAATAGATTCCAGGTGCTTGGGCGTAGCTTTAAAAAAATGACTGGAAACGATGACCTTCTTGCCCAATTGACGGGCCCTTGATACGGTGTCTCTTAACAAAGGCGAACTTAGCTCAATGTCGATCATATCCACCCGCGGCAAAACCGCTTCAATGATCCGCCATTTAAGATCATCGGAAAAGATCCTGCGGGCGCCTTCCTTTTTCGAATTGCGCAAGGTCAACAATAACGGGATCTTTAAAAGCTTGCGATGTTGTACTTGGGCATTGACATAGGCAGGGTCTAATTTTTTAAACAGGTCCGCGCGCAATTCAAGTAAACCAACGCCCAAATTCTTAATTTGGGCGTTGGTTTCCTGATCCGTAATAACAAGTGCGATGCGTGGATCGATTTTTGACATTAAATGACCGCTTCCGCTTCCTTAGCCGCCATATCTAAGAATGATTTAATGCGGCGCGAACGGGTCGGATGGCGCAGTTTGCGCAAGGCCTTGGATTCGATCTGGCGCACACGCTCGCGCGTGACGTTAAATTCCGCCCCCACTTCTTCCAAGGTGCGGCTGGTGCCGTCCATGATCCCGAAACGCAATTCCAAAATTTTGCGCTCCCGATCATCCAGCGTCGAAAGCACTGAAGTGATCTCTTCCTTGAGCATAGAATGCAATGTCGCGTTGGCCGGTGACACCGCTTTTTTGTCTTCGATAAAATCCCCGAAATGGGTGTCCCCCTCATCGCCGATGGGTGTTTGTAAAGAGATCGGCACCTGAGAGATCTTTAAGATCTCCTTGACCTTAACGACCGGCAGACGCATTTCCTTGGCGATCTCCTGGGCGGCAGGCTCACGGCCGTACTCCTGCACGAACACGCGCGAGACCCGGATGATCTTGTTGATAGTTTCCGTCATGTGCACCGGGATACGGATGGTGCGCGCCTGGTCCGCGATGGAACGCGTGATGGCCTGTCTGATCCACCAGGTGGCATAAGTTGAGAATTTATACCCGCGTTTGTATTCAAATTTCTCAACGGCACGGATCAAACCCATATTGCCCTCCTGGATCAAATCCAAAAAGGACAAGCCGCGGTTGATATACTTTTTAGCAATAGAAACGACTAAACGTAAATTGGCCTCGACTAACAACTTTTTGGCCTTATTAAAACGCGATTGCCGGGTTTTGATCTCGCGCAACTGCTCCTTGACTTTTTCTGCCGGCTCGCCTAATTCTTTTTGCATCGCCAGCAATTGCCTTTTAAACTCCCCGGCATTGGCCGGCTTTTTCCTGACCTTCAAGTGCCGCTGGACCCTCTCCATGTTGGCGATCAAATCGCTGATCTTAAGGACGATCTCCTCGTTGATGGTGGAAGTCAATTTGAATTCCGCGATCGATTTGGCGGAAATATCGGAACCCACCCTCGTATGACGCACATGCTCGAGGATATGGGCCAGGTCCTTCATTAAACAACCGCGACGCTCCAATTCGTCTTTGATCACGTCTTCCGCGTTGATCTCGTCGCGCAAAACCTCATTGATAATGGCCAGGGCTTCCTTACGCGCATAATAGGTCCGAAACAAGGCCTCCGCGAAGCGCAATTCCGCCTCCTCGATACGTTTGGCCAAGGCGATCTCTTCCTCACGGGTCAAAAGCGGGATAGACCCCATTTGCTTTAAATACATTTTTACCGGATCATCCAGGGGGATGAACTTATCGGAATAAACATCGTCTTCCTTATTTTCCTCGCGCAGGCGCCGCACTTGCTGTTCACGGCTTTCTTCGACGGCGTCTTCAATGGCAGGCGCCTCTTCGCCAGAATCGACGACCTTGATGTCCTGGCCGTCTAACACATCAAACACCTGGTCAATGTCCTCGGATGAATCAATGGCGTCGGACAAAGTTTCGTTGACGTCTTCATAGGTCAAAAAACCCTTCTTTTTGCCGAGCGTCACCAATTTGTCCAGATCGCCTTGCAAATCTTTTTCTTTAACAGGTTCTTTCATAATGTCCCCGTGTTAACTGCTGGTTTTAAGCGATCGATTAAACCGCTCTTTAAGCTGATCTAATTTTTCTCCATCTCCCTGTGCCTCGGCCTGGGAGATGGCTTGCATCAACTGCCCTCTGATCTTCTTTTGCTTCTTTCTACAGATTTCCGCGATACAATCCTGAAAAACCTGGGACTTCTCGCCTAATTTCCCTTCCTCAGTGCTGATAAGCCCGGTCACTAAACTGCGTGCCGGCTCATCGTTTAAACGTATTAAAAGATCATTGGTCGACCAATCGTTCCCTTGCGCGGCCAAGACCCAGATCTCTTGCGCCACCTTGCGCATAAGCCCGTCGGAGAAATCTTCGGGACTGATATTCTCTTGCGCCGCCTTGGCCCATGCCGGATCCCTTAAGAACAGCGCCAACAATAATTCTTCTGAAGCCAGACTGCCGGCAGATATTTTTTGCGCCTCTGCAGGCGCGCGGGAAAAATCCGACAGTGTCAATTTTTCCCTGGTAAACTTATTTAACTGCTCAATGACAAATGTATCGCTGAATTTAAACTTCTCTTTAAGCTGTCTTGCCCAATCATGCTGAATATTTTGGTTTGGAGTAAGCGCTATGGTCTCCACCATTTTATTAAAAAATTCGGACTTGCCCGCGCTGGTGTTAATATCGTATTGCGTCTTATACCAATCCAGCCTAAAATCAAAAAAAGACACTGCCTGTTCCAAACATTTCCTGAAAGCATCGACGCCGGAGGAACGAATGAACGCGTCCGGATCCTTATCTTTGCCTAACAGGACCATCCGCACATTCATCCCTTCTTCAACAAGAGTGATCAAACTGCGTTCGATCGCGGATTGCCCGGCGGCATCCGTATCAAAGAGCATCACAACATTGGGCGTATAGCGGCGGATCAATCGGATCTGCTCGACGGTCAAAGCCGTGCCCGAGGTGCGGTGAGCAGAGTTATCGGACTTGATCCGGCAACCGTAAAGCATGTCGGTAAAAATCTGCCCCTGGCCGTTGTCATAGACTACGACCATATTCCACATCTGTGTCATGTAGCCGATACCCAGCGAGGAAATGGCAGCAATCAGCGTGTTATACTCGGGAAGCAGCATCGTGCAGCTGGCCTGCGAGGGCGCGCCCGCGAGCCAGTGATCGAAAGCGTCGCGCACCGT
>CAYNGE010000016.1:0-16652 GCA_964396865.1 uncultured Planctomycetales bacterium | reverse complement strand
TAAGGCCCTCAAGAAGGGGGCCTACAACTACATCAAAGAAGAAGAGGACCCTGTCAGCAACGAGATGATCCCGCGTAAATATTTTTCCGGCGGTTTTTCACTTGTTGATACAGCCATGCGGGTTGCTATCTTGCCCGCATCGGCAATGCGCGATCGAGCCGGTATATTTAGAAGAGGCTTTTATCATATTACGGTGGCTTTAAAACCATTAGGGATTTCGAAATCGAATCTCATGTCTTTGGCGGCAGGGGCGCTTATGATGATGGGAGGGGTCCATCAGGCCAATGCAAGTACGCCTCTTATTGCGGGACAGCCTCAAGCGGCCCTTCAAAATAGCGCGACCGCCCCAGGAACAGATGTCCAGAAGTTGAAAAGATTTTACGATGTCGTCATAGGCAGCCGAAAGATCGATCTATCATACGATAAGCAGGGCATAGCTAAATTGGCGCAAGCAGTGAATTTTTTTGAGAATATTCAGCCGGGTCAGCCAGGCTATGGCTCAAAGAAAGATGTAAGAATTATTTGGGGAGTCATAAACGATGGGACGTTTCAAAAAGCATATGCCCATGGGCCGATGGGCACAGAGGCGGTAGGGGAAGACGGAGGCCGTAAGGTAACAAGCGGCCAATATTATTCCCAAGAGCGTGCCAAATGGATAGGAGCGCAAGAGAGATTAAAAGCCGCTAAAAATGGATTGAGTGAATTCTTTCAAATGCCTGCCAGTGCCCCTGCGCCGTGGGTGGCCCCAATGCTTCCCGCAGTTCCCGCGGCGAGTCCAGATAAGCCAAAAGTTATAGCTGAGCTAGTCTCACTGTCGCCTGCTGCCGGAGCGGCAGCCTCTGTGCCAGTTGTTGCCAAGCCTGATATGACACCGCCTGCTGTTACAGCGCCGACCGCTGTTACGCCTCCAACGGCAGAGACGCCGCAACCGCAACAAGCCAATCATCCTGAAACACAATCGCCTATGTTTGCAATGCCTGAGCTGACAGCCGCGATAGTGACGTTACCGAATGTTGGCCCAGAGCCAACCAACGTTGCATCTGCGAATGATACTCACGCGAAGGAGACGGCGTCTTCTACGCCTGGGCCCGCAGTTGCGCCAGTAGCGCCGCCTGTGATGAGCGCAAAAGATCAGAAAAGCGGCGGGTATGCTGTTTCCCGTACAGTCGCGCCTGTTCCCAAGGCGGGCTATTTAGTGTCACCGGCCGCAAAGTCCAAAAGTTTAGTTGATGGTTTCGATCCCGCCAAAAGAGAGTATAAAAAAGGAGAATTTGTTTGTTTTGTTTTGCCCCAGGAATTAAAAACCCTCATTGAGGACCTTACTACCAAGCTCGAAATCAGCAGGAAAACATTATCAGAAATGAAGGATTTATTGGCATTAAATCAAGGAGACGTGACTCCTCTGCGGTTTGTGGCAGAGCAAGAAAGATATAATGAATTATACCGGCAATTGGCCAGGGCTTATCAGGAAAAAAGTGCCGGCATGGTCATCGCTCCGGATGATTTTACGGTCACAGAGGGCGATATATTGATCACCAACGGACAGCCGGTAAAAGAGGGACAGGTTCTTCTAAATTATTTGTACAAAAATATAGTCACCATCAATTTTACACTCCCGGCCGGGGCAAGTTATTTAAACGGAATTAAGGATGCGACTATCAATGAAAAACCGATCGAAAGAATTCTTAACGCTGTTATTGCCTTGGACCCTTTGCAGCACAATCTCCAGGTGAGCCTGGAAGTCAGGCTAACTTCAGCGATCTCTCAGGGCCAGGAAGCCGCGTTTAATGCTGTCTTTTTGCTTCCCAAAACAAATGATCCGGAACTTAATTCCATAGTTGGAAGAGAGCGCCCGGCGATAATTCAGGTTGGCGAGGTCAAGCAATATGTTATCGTAAACCCGGCCACAGGCATGGTCGTATTTTTAGTCCGCGAAGGGCAGCGGGTTGTAACGGGGGATATCTTAGCTGTAGTTGCGGATGAAAATTACATTAAAGAACTTCAGAGTATCGATTCAGAGATCAAGGACATCGATTATAAGTTAAGTTTGGCCAAAGATCCAGAAGGCAACTGGATCATAAAGCGCGAAGATTTGAACAAATTAAATGGCACAAGAGCAGAACTGGCGGCAAAGCAAAATGAATTACGAGAGCTCATCAACAGGATGGTTGTTCGTGCCCCCAATGAAGGCCTTGTGAGTTGGGTGGGGGCGCATGGATCAATGGTGTTTGGGCAGGATGAGCCGATCGTGCGTATCAGGACGCCCTGGGTTGAAATAGGGGACAGTAATAACTCTATTTTATTTGATAAACAATTGGATGTTAGCGAGCATCAACATTTTATAGTTCAAACTCTGCAAGGGGTCCGCTTGCCGGCCGAAGTGAGGGTTGTTAACAGGTCCCCAAAAAGCTCAACAAAGGAATTGGGACAATATCAAGCCGTCCAACTCAGGGTGTTTGATCCGCAGGACATCTTACAGTCTAATTTAACAGCGCGGGTCATTTTGCCAAGAGACAGCAAAGAGGAACAAATTATTAACGATGCGTGGACAAAGGCCGTTGAGCAAGAAAAGAGCTCGCCAACTGCCGGATCGCCGCCTCCTCCGCTGCCTCCCGGGCTGGAGGATTTTTATAAACCGGCGCCAAGTCTTTTTTTACAAACCAATCAAACAAATACAGCAACTAATGCCACAACTAATACAGTAACTAATACGACAACTAACACGACCCTGCCGGTAGTGGCAGCGCCAACGAATTCACAACAGGTTTTAACTGAGGAGAGCGTCTTTTCCGACGTTAGTTCAAATTATCTTGTTACAGGCCCCGGAACTATTGAAATTCTCAAAAACAGGCAAGCAGAAGGATATCCTAAGGCCATGGCGCTTAGTATTATGGGCGCGGCTTATGAGGATAATGGTAAAATTCATTGGGCCGGCGGCTTCGCGGGAGCGATCGGGGATTCAATTAAAGCCGGAGGAGCCATGGGCCCTGCCGTTGGCGGTACCGCGGCATCGAACCTTGCTCTTTGGCTTTTTGGAGATTTTACGTCACTTGTCACCGGCAAGATGCAGCTGCAAACAGCAATAGCCAGCACAAATACGGTGATCTCCGTTTACAAATCGCAAGCAGAGGTCAATGGTAAGGCTAGAGAGGCCCTGGACTATTTGATCGACATGGGTGCCGCACAAGAGAAAATTGCGCAATTAACAGCGTTGAAAAGTGAATTTGAAAAGGCAAGATCAGGGATGGCTCCCGGAATACCGGGAGCATTTAGTTTGGTGGCGGATCAACGCGCTCTTGATCTGGAGACCAAAACCATCGAAGATGAAATTTTAAAACTGGAGAATGAGAAAGCAAGCTACAAGCGGGGCCTTAATTTTTTGAGAGGGAAATCAGATACAAATTCTAATGTTAACTTGCCTTCTTGGAGTGGTCAATTTCCGTCGATAGACGAGCCAACAAAGACTAATATGATCGCAGAGCTCCTTAAAGGTGACCAAAGTCCAAATCCAGAGATCAAGGCGGCGCGGGCTGATTTGGCAAAGAAGATGTTAGAAAGAAAGTTGGCAGGACTGGCGCAATGGCCATCACTGAGCGCGGGCGATGTTAATTTAAGCGATGGGGTGAAAATGTCCGGTGCGGATTTTCCTCTTAGCGAACCAGTTGACAATCAGCGGACGAGTACCCTGAATCCGGGAGGGAATCCCGGCGCACAACTATCACTTCCTTTTCCTTTTTTAAATCAAAGATTAAAAGAAGAAGAAAACGTGATGAGCTTGCGGGGGAAAAGCTCTGTTTTAAATGTCAGGATAACAGAAGCGACGAAGGTCCAAGAGTTGGAACAGGCGGTGGCGGGCATCAATAGTAAAAGCGAGCGAATTCAACAGACCAGAATAGCATTAGCGAATGCTATAGAGGCCCGGAAAATGAAAATGGATACGGAAGTTCATGCGGCTGAAGAATGGGGTCCGGAAAGCGCCGAAGAGATCAGGCTGGGGGAAGAACTGGCTGATCTTAAAGCGCAATATAGAAAAGAACGAGCAAAGCTAGATGAAATAAGGGGTTTTAAATGGCAAGAGGAGGCAACGCCAAACAATCCGGAACAATCGGAATTTAATTTTCCAACAGTTGCCGCTAACTCAACCGCTAGGAGCGTTGGGGCGCTAGATTTTACAATACCGGATTTACCAACGGATACTAATGGACGGGTTTTAAATCCGGAAGGCCCGGCGGCCCGTGTATTAGCCCCGGGAGTTATTATAGTTAATGTTAAAGTTGATCCGGCAGGCGCATGGGCCTTGATGAGCGCCAGCGAAGGCCCGTTAGAAAATATCAGGGAAATTGCAATTAATGATCCCAATGGTTTTGTGCGTCATGATGCCCTGCGCCATATTTTAAATGAATATAAGAACGATCCTAATTTTTTGCCGACGGCAAAATGGATCCTATTGAATTGCCCGCCTGAGCATTTCGATGTCGCTTGGGACCTTGGCAAGTCCATGATCCAGCAAGAAAAGCATGGTATACGTTTTTGGGTCCAAATACTCCAGGAGGCCGAGGCAAACAATAATCAGGCGCTTATTAATTTAGTTTATCAGTCTTTGGATGATATTTTTACGGCGCATCCTGAATTTCTTCAAAAATTAGCACAGTCTGATTTTGTAGCTGATGGCCCCCTGTATTCTCAAGTATCCCCTGAGAATGCGGACAGGGTTTTTTTCACCTATATTGCCAGAGAAGGATCTAATTCAATTGGAAAGATCAGTCTTTTACGAAGCGATTATTACGGCCCTGATGATTTGGCTGATAGATATAACAGATTAACCCTCTATGTTAACACCCATCCGGGAGAAGCGGGTCTCGATAAAATTACACATTTGGCTAAATTGATCCATGAGACACTTTTACAAAAAGAAGCGCTGGACAACATTGACAAAACATTTAGTCCGGGGGCTTTTGAGGGCCTTGGGAAAGGCGCCTTGGATCGAGATGTTATTTCTGCTGAAAAGATCAAGCAAGACGCAGAAGCAACCCGTCGTCATTTAGCAATTTCTTCGCAGAACATGCAAGATTTTATTCACCCCAACTTGTGGGCCAGGGCCTCGCAAGCGGCAACAAATGCTATTTTAAATAACGCCACGGATTCGTTGACCGCTCCTCCATTATATAGCGTTTCTGGTTTGCCAAGCGGCAATGATAAGGAATTCGCCTATTTTAAGAGCCTTGGATTAGATGGCCAGGCGGAATACATTTCTGAACTTATAAAGGCGAAGAATAAGCCCGCATTGGCCAGAATGCTTGATCTCCCGCCCGCTGATTTTCGAACTCCTTCCGGCGATCAAACTCCTTTGCGCGGGGTTATTTTGGATTATTTAATGGAGGATGCCATAGGCCGGGTTTTAGTCCTGAGAATTTATATAGATTCCTCGGACATCACGCTTCTTAAATTGATCGAACAGCGTTCATGGATAGACACCCTCGGGGTAGACATAGAGGCCGCTAAAGATCCCGTTAGTAATGATATCTACCGTTCAGCTTTAGAAAAATTGCATGATCGCACCCAAGCGAATAGTTTTCAAAATTTACGTTTATTAACTATCTCTGATCTGGAGTTGCATTCGGCCGCCAGTGATCCCCGGTGGGCGCCGTACATTGCAGCGCAAATCAAACTAGTTGCCGAAAAAAGAGCGCTGACAGATTTTGATGAAAGTACGCACCATCGTCTGACATGGCACGCGGGCCAAGGGGCAAAAACCGCATCAGAGGAGCTCCTGGAAAAGGACCTAAATCATATTCTTGATAATAGCCGGGGAATGGATCCTGCCAAGGTTAACGCTCTTTTTGATGACCAAGTCAGGAGGGCCGATCACGCCGATAAGGTGTTGGGGGCCATACCGTATCACTCCCTGCATCGTCCCTTATTATCTCATTTCGGGTTCGGAGGAATGGTAGATTTTATACAAAATGCAACTGATGTCAATGTTAAAGGCATTGGCAACAATGATCAGCGTATTCCGAAATTTCCTGCTCTTTTTATATATAAAGCTGCAACACTAGGCCTGGCCATTTTGGCCTCTTCCTTGAGCTTTTTCGGCCTCATAGCACACCATAAAGCTTGGAGGCGTAAGGCGAGCGCCAAAACTTTAATTGGAAACGTATATCATCAATTATTCGGAGGGGACGCAAAAAAGTCAGATAGCGCGATGGTTGTTATTCCTCCTCCCAACGCAGTGTTCGATGAAGAAGAAGACAAAAATATTTTAGCTATTTTTGGCAAGTGGCATAGTTTGATATCCAATTGGGACCAGCAGGAGAATTTGCCGGCTGAAACGATGATCGATGATTTAAATACGGTGCTTAGAAACGCCGGAGAGGCATTAAAGCAAACGCCTTATACGCTTAACTTAGTAGACGGGAAAGCCCCTCCCAATCGAATCTATAAAGACACTTTCTCTTATTTTAATATGATAGCCAATAATACGCTTTTTATTTTGGAAAGGCGTTTACAATCTGAGAAATTAACCGACACGCAAAAGAAAAGGTTGGCGTTATCTGCCGATGCATTGTTGAAATATATAGACTATTCTTCCATATTTTTGCGTATTTTGTCTTATCGAGGGTCTATCGATAAAGTAATGAGCTATAAGTTTCGGAAGGACGGATCTTGGTACGAAATTTTGATCGAGAGATCCGGGTTATATCCGTCAATACGATGGACTTTATTGTATCAGCTTCTTTGGAAAGAATCAGAAAGGAAGCTAAAGGAGGAGCTTCCCATATTGTTGGATAAGGGTAATTTATTGTTCCCTGGTTTTTATGAAAACCCCCCGGAGCTTATCAGCAAGAGCTGGGTTAAGCTGCAAACAGTGACAGATGAGGCAAAAACGTTGTATGATTCTATGGCCCGGCATGAGAGCATGCAGCATAAAATGCGTAGTTTTAGCGGTCGGTTGTTGACGTTTGCCGGACTTATCGCATTTTTAGGTTCCTTGGGGGCCTTATTTTTAGGCGTTTCATGGCTGAGCCTCGGAACAGTATCATTCTGGGGCGCGATCATTATTGGTTTCACACTTTGGAATTTTTGGTTGCGCCATATTAATATTTTGAGAATGGAATGGAACAGCGACATGATCTTTCTGGTTAATAAATTAAAGAAAGAATTAGAAGGCATGTTAAACCTGTCTGAAATCAATCAAACGGAAGGCCTCGATCAACAGGTTGTGTCGCTTGCCAGAGAAGAAGGCAGGGAGCAAATAGCCGCAGAGCTTAACATGGCGCATGCGCCGCAGGTGGATATGATCGTGATCGTTTCCCAAGATCCAAAGAACAATGGAAAGCTTGAGGATTATGTGAAGAGCAGGAGGAGAAAGCTCATTAGAGACGATATTCCGGTGGCTGTTATGTCATCAAGTCACCAGGGAAGCGGCAATGCTTATCTGGACGCGTTACTGCAAGTCCGGAGCAATTTTGAAAGGTATAAACAGAAATATCCGCATTTGAAATCCTGGGAAGGATCCCAGGTGGTGTTTATTTTTCATGGGACAGATGTTTCCTTGGATGACAGTATCCAGTATTCCCTCCTTGACTGGGGAATTACCAATGGGTATCGGGCGGTAAGGAATGGGACTTTGCCGAACTCTGAAAAGGGCCAGGGAGAAGAGCACAGATCCGGACATACTATCATCTATACTCGGGATGCTTATTTCGGCCATATCCCCAAGTTTCCGAAATTGGGCATTACTCTTTTAACCTCAAGAGTCCGAAGCGATCTTTTAAAGGAAACCGGTTTGGTCAACGCGGATTTTACCAGCACCAACCAACCTGAAGTCGCTGAACTTTTAGAGTACTTGGATGTCGAAGATCTCCTAAAAACACATGGTGAAATGCCTCACGGTGAGAACCTGGCGAAGTTTTTAAGGGAGAGGTTTATCCCCGGTAACCGTTCTCTAGCGCAGTATCCGGTTTCAAACGGCATTTTTTTGATCGGGCCGGACGCGGCGGATATTTTTACAAAAATCGCGGAAGATGTAGAAAAAAAGAACTCATGGGGAGAAATACGGCGTAATTTTGCTGCCGATCTGTTGATCCCAATGATCATAAAGGACTTTAAACGGACTATGAATTACGCGATGAAACGGGCTTCATGGAGGGACATGGGCGTTCATGGCGATGGGAATGGGGCGAGGATCGGCGAACTAACGCCCATTCAGAGCAGATTACAAGTTTTTTATGAGTCTCTCAACCGGATCGGATCAAGTATAAAAGCTAATGCTTATGTGCCTTATTCAGGATCGGAGGCGCTGTTTCACATTGCAGGGACCGCCTCTAAAGCGCAAGCCGATGGATTTAAGAAAGTATGGGGGTCGACAGATGCTGCTATGCAATCCCTTTTACCGGGAGGGGTTGACCTTTCGGGGACCAGGGACGTAGTGCAGTTTAATCAAGGCAACAATGGTCCTTCCGCCCAATCGAATATTCCACCGGCCGGTCCCGCCGTGACGTCGCTTGAGCTTTTTAAGGGTTTTGAGTTTCAGGTCACTGAATTCCAGCCAATTTCAAATCCATTGGAATTGCTTTTGGGCTCCGCAGAGAAGGGCGGGACATTGTTTTCAAGCAGAGCACGCTCGACTAATCGCCACCAAGCTTGAACAGGTTGAACTTAGGTTTCAAAAGGGCTACAATAATTGAAACTTTTGGTAGACTTGATTTGTCTAAATGGTGAAAGGTATTAATGGAAAATATCAGTGAAGATATCTTAGTCAGGGCATCCCAAGGGGACATCCAGGCCTTTGAGGACGTTTATAAGGCAAGTTCAAGTTTCGTTTATAACGTGGCTTTGCGGATCGTCAATAATAGAGAAGATGCCCGGGAAGTGACCCAAGAGGTGTTTATTATTATTTATAACAAGCTTAAAAGTTTTCGCTTTGAGTCTTCTTTTAAAACTTGGGCGTACAGGATCACAGCCAATACCGCCATTAATTTTGCCAAAAAAAATTCGAGAAACAGGGCAGTGCCTTATGAAGAAGCTTTGAACGCGGATACGGTCACAGGCGAGGCCCAGGCGCGCATGGACCAGGAGCATCAAAGCCGTCTTGTTGAGAATCTTTTAGGGGAAATTAACCCTGACCAGAGGGCCTGCGTGGTGTTGCGCAACATCGAGGGGTTAAGCTATCAGGAGATTGCCAAAGCTTTAAATATCAATATTAATACGGTGCGTTCAAGATTGAAAAGGGCCAGGGAAAAGTTATTGACCTTAAAAAATGTCACCGGTTTTATGCTGGTATTTTTAGTGGGCTCGTTGGCTGTCAATACAATACAGGTCCATCAGGCCAAATCCAAAGATCAGGGAGAATATTTGGTTTCATTGCTGGATCCCGCAGACGCCGGGGCGCAAACAGATCATAATGGTTTTGGGACGTCCATTGAGCATTATTTTCTTTAGAAAGGCCGTTTTTCTAACCATTAAGGAAACGGCACAAATCTGGGAATTATTTGAAAAAGTAATATTAAGGAAGGAGACCCTATGACAATTTTAAGAAAAGTTTTATTGGGCGGCGTATGTTTGTATGTTTTTGGGCCGGCATCCCTGGTGTGCGCGGATAATCCTCCGGAGGCGCAGGTATCTTCTCAAGCGTGGAAGCATGGCGGGGGCGGGATCCATGAAATTTACAACCAGCTTAATTTGACAGAGATGCAAAAAAAACAATTGGAAGACAATAAAATACAGCATCGGGATAAAATGAAAAGTGACCGTGAACAAATGAAGTCTTACCGGGAAGCGTTTCAACAGGAATTGATGAAGCCGCAGCTGGACATGGACAAGATCAATGAACTCCATAGCCGGATGAAGGCCCTGGAATCCCAAATGGCGGATGACCGGCTTAATTCGATCCTTGCGGTGAGGTCTATTTTAACGCCGCAGCAGTTTTCCCAGCTTGTTACCTTGATACATAAACGCAAGCTTGAGCATGCTAAGTCAGAAAAGCAGGAAGAGCACGAATGATCTTAACGGCGGGTTTTGTGTTTAAGGAATTCTAAAGCCGCGGGGATAAGAGAAATAACCACGATCGCCAGGATGACCAGAGAGAAGTTTTTACGCACGTAAGGCAGATTGCCGAAGAAAAATCCGCTTAAAATTCCTACCAGCACCCATAGGATCCCTCCTACGGCGTTGTAAGCCGTAAATTTTACGTAGGGCATGCTGCCGACTCCTGCCAAAAAAGGAGCGAAGGTCCTTATAATGGGGACAAACCGCGTGATGACAATAGTTTTAGCTCCGTATTTTTCAAAGAATTTACGCGTCCGTTGAATATAGGCTTGTTTGACAAAAGGGATATGTTGATGGCTGATCACCCGTTGAGCTAAAAGCGTGCCGATGCTGTAATTAACCATGTTCCCGCTGATGGCAGCGGCGGATAAAACAAGGACCAGCATCGTTAATTGCAGGTTTCCGTTGGCGGCTAAGGCACCTAAAACAAACAATAATGAGTCTCCCGGCAAAAAAGGAGTGACCACCAGGCCGGTTTCAGAGAAGATAACCACAAATAAGATGAGGTATGTCCACGCGCCCCAGTGGGCCGCAAGGAGAGGGATATAATGATCAAGGTGCAAAAAATAATTAACAAAATTTTTAAGGATTTCCATAGTATAATAACAAATCATAACCAAACTAAGAACCGGATGCTATTGAAAAATGAAAATAGTTAAATATCTTTTTATTATCTTTTGTTTGATCATGGCGGGTTGGTGGTACTCCAGCTTTAATCAGGAGCATGCTTACCGGCAAATGCTGCAGCGGCTTGGGGCTGAGTCGCGCGCCGCCCAGGTGCTGGTGACGGGCGTCAATTATGATGAGCGGACCCACCGCAATTGGACTACCATCAAATTTGTTGAGTATGATACCGCGGACAAGGCCATGACGCCTAAATATTTTACTTTCAGCGGGAATTTGATCCAGTTCCAGTCATTGGTCGTGCGTTTTGAAGATAGGTTCGTTGCGGCCGGGGACCGTTTCAGGGGTAAAAGCGTGTATTTATTCTGGAAAGTCTTTATGCTCGACGGGACCAACACGCAGGAGTTCCCTATTACGCAAGTCAATGAGATCCCCCAGGGGTATAAGATCGCAGGCAAAGCGGGAGGCTTTGAAAACAGATTCTGGAAAGATTTTTGGCGTTTTGCTTTTGATGAGGCCAAGGCGAAGAAAGCGGGAGTTAAAAGCGTGCAAATCGAAGCCCCCGGCGTCATTTTTATTCCCGGGTATTTGTATACCATCCATATTGAACATGACGGAGGCTTAAGGATCGATGCCAATCCCCTGGAGCCTGTGTTATTAGGAGAAAAAATTTTAAAATGATCCTCCAAAACACAATTTTATAGCGCATTTATGAAAATCCACGAATACCAGGCCAGAAATTTATTTGCCGCGTACGCCATCCCCGTTCCTGAAGGTGATGTTGCCCGGACCCCGCAACAAGCGCTGGCGATCGCCCGTAAAATCGGTTTTCCCGTTGTTATCAAGGCCCAGGTTTTAGCCGGCGGCCGCGGCAAGGCCGGCGGTGTTAAGGTTGTCCGCGATGAAGCCGATCTAATTTCCGAGTTTAACCGCATCAAGAATTTAAATATCCAGGGCGCCGGCGTTGAAAGTCTGCTGGTGGCCAAGGCCGTTGATATCAAAAAAGAATATTATTTGGCCGTGACCATCGACAATATCAGGGGGGACGTGGTCGTTATTGCTTCTGCCGAGGGCGGGGTGGAAATTGAAGAAACCGTCAAGACCGATCCCAACAAGGTCATCGAATTTTATATGCAAGGCGATAAGGCCATTGACGAAAAACGATGGGCACCCCTGGCGGCGCAATTATTTTCTGAAGCGCGCCTGCAGAAAAGCTTCACCGGCATATTACAAAAATTGCTTCAATTGTTTTTTGAAAAAGACTGCTCTCTGGCGGAGATCAATCCTTTGTGTCTTGACGGCAAAGACCTTTTTAAGGCCGCGGATGCCAAGGTGACGATCGATGACAATGCTTTATTCCGTCATGAAGATTTAACAGCTTTGCGGGACTTGAAATATGAGGATGCCGATGAATTGGAAGCCAGGTCCAAGGGCTTGAGTTTTGTGAAACTTGAAGGCAATGTCGGTTGTATCGTTAATGGCGCGGGTTTGGCCATGGGGACCATGGACGCGGTCCATTTGATGGGCGGCAAGCCCGCCAATTTTCTGGATGTGGGGGGCTCTTCCAACCCCCAAAAAATGCTTGATGCCTTAGACATCCTTTTACGTAACAAAGATGTTAAAGTCGTTTTGATCAATATTTTCGGCGGCATTACCCGTTGCGATGATATTGCCACCGGAATTTTGACCGCTTTAAAACAAATTCAAATTCCGGTGCCGCTGGTCATTCGCCTGACCGGCACTAATGAAGCCCAGGCCAGGGAACTTTTAAGCCAGGCAGGTTTGACGCCTTTTACTTCCATGCGCAAGGCCGTCACCGAGGCCGTAAAGGCGGCAGGAATATGAGCATTTTGATCGACCAAAATACTAAGGTCATTGTTCAGGGCATTACCGGCCGCGACGGCTCTTTTCATGCCAAGCAGATGCTGGATTACGGCACCAAGGTCGTCGGCGGCGTGACACCGGGCAAAGGCGGGCAGGATGTTGAGGGGATCGCGGTTTTCAATTCCGTCAAAGAGGCCAAAGCAAAGACCGGCTGCGATGCCGCGGTCATTTATGTGCCGGCTAAATTCGCTAAAGACGCCATCCTCGAAGACATTGCCAACGGGATCTCTTTGATCGTTTGTATCACGGAAGGCATTCCGGTTTTAGACATGGTGGAAGTTAAAAAAGCTTTGAATAATTGTTCCAGCCGTTTGATCGGGCCTAACTGTCCGGGGCTCATTTCCCCGGGCAAGTCCAAGATCGGCATCATGCCGGGCCGTATCCACAAAGCCGGCAATATCGGGGTGGTGTCGCGTTCCGGCACCCTGACCTATGAAGTAGTTTTTAATTTAACGGCCAAGGGTTTGGGCCAGTCCACTTGTGTCGGCTTAGGCGGAGATCCTATCATCGGCACCAGGTTTGTGGATGCATTAAAGATGTTCCAGGAAGACCCGGCGACCCGCGCCATTGTGATGGTCGGCGAGATCGGCGGAGGGGATGAACAATCGGCCGCGGAATTCATTAAAGCGCGTGTCACCAAACCTGTGACGGCTTTTATCGCCGGGCGCACCGCGCCTGCGGGCAAACGTATGGGGCATGCCGGGGCGATCATTTCTTCAGGAGGATCTACGGCTGAGGCCAAAATCCAGATGCTGCGTGACGCGGGGGTCGTTGTCGTTGATTTTCCCGACGAAATTCCCCAGGCCGTGATGGAGCGTTTAAAATGAAAAAGATCAAACACACGATCGCCATCTCTTCCTGCAAAGGCGGAGTGGGCAAGTCAACGATAGCCGCGGGCATAGCCTGGGAGTTGGCCCACCGGGGATTAAAGACGGGCTTGTTGGATACGGATATTTTTGGGCCTTCGCTGCCTTCCCTTTTTGGATTAAATAATATCCAAGCCGAGATCAATGAATTTAAAATGATCGTACCTGTTGAGTATAACGGTCTTAAGCTCATGTCTTTTGGTTTCCTATTGGGGGATGCCCCGGCAGTAATGCGCGGGCCCATGGTAGCGAATTATATTCAGCAATTATTGATCCAAACCGATTGGGGAGAGTTGGATTATTTGATATTGGATATGCCTCCGGGGACAGGGGACGTGCAGTTAACCATTACCCAGTCTGTCAAGCTGACCGGGGCCGTGATCGTCACGACCCATCATACCTTGTCTTTGGTAGATACAGCACGCGGAATATTGATGTTTGAAAAGGTTAAAGTGCCGATCCTAGGCATCATAGAGAACATGGCGTATTTTACAGCGCCGGACACCGGGAAAAAATATTATATTTTCGGGGACCATAAAGCCGGGGCGTTGTCCAAACGGTTTGGGACCAGGACCTTGATCGAGATCCCGATCTTAAAGGAGCTTTCCGGGGACATGAGCAGTTACCGGAGAAATACGTATATTCAAAAGGCGACAGACGAATTGCTGCAGACAGTTGACCAAGGAAAATTGTCCAAACCCCAGTTTAAGAACGCCGCCTTCAAGGAAGGCCGGGTGGTTTTGACTTTTAGCGACGGGCACGTATTGGCGGCCCGGGCCTTTGACCTTCGCGCCCATTGTCCTTGCGCCGGATGCGTCAGCGAAACGACCGGCCAACGGCGGATAGACATCAAAAAGATCCCGGCGGATATTTCTCCCGTTGAGATCCTTCCTTTAGGCCATTATGCCGTTGGCATTAACTGGAGCGACGGCCATTCTTCCGGGATTTATCCGTATACTTTATTTGAGAGCTTAAAGCAACCGTGAGGCATTCCTTATGAAAAAAACCAAACACCTCAAGAACATTTTTATCTCCGCCATCCATCAAAATGCCGGTAAGACCACCGTGGCCTTGGGGCTTTTTAAGGTCTTCCAGGAGCACAAGATCAAGACCTCGTTTATGAAACCCGTAGGGCAGGAAACCGTCACCTATGAAGAACAAGCCATTGATAAAGACACCTATTTAATGGGCGAAGTGTATCATTGCAAGAAACATATCAAAGACATGAGCCCGGTGACCGTCGGACACGGTTACACTGAACAGTATATACTCAATCCGCAAAAGAAAGAATTGCAGGACAGGATCTTGAAGTCTTTTCAGACGATCACCCGGGGCAAAGATGCCATCATTGTCGAGGGCACCGGCCATGCGGGGGTAGGTTCGGTATTCGATTGCTCCAACGCGGATATAGCCGCCCTGCTAGGCTCACAGGCGATCATTGTATCCGGCGGAGGCGTAGGCCGCGCCATTGATGAGATCATGCTTAACAAAGCCCTGTTTGATCTGTGTAAGGTGCCGGTATTGGGCGTTATTATCAATAAGGTGCTGCCGGACAAATTAGAAAAGATCAAAAGCATCGTCGGTAAAGGTCTTGACCGCAAAGGGATCAAGCTTTTAGGCGTCATTCCTCAGATGGATTGGCTAAGCGCGCCGACGATGGATCAAATTAAAGAGCGTTTGAATTTGAAAGTATTTTCCGGTGAAGAAAATCTGCAGAGGCGGGTTTATAATGCCATTATCGCGGCCATGGAACCTTATAACATGATCGGCTATCTGCGTGACGGGGCGTTGGTCATCACATCAGGAGACCGGGTGGACAATATGCTGGTGGCGGTTTCTTCGTATCTGTTAGAGCAAGGGCGGGCGGTCAAGGTCGCCGGCCTCATATTAACCGGCGGACTTACTCCGGACCCCAAGATCGCCACCCTGCTTAAAGACAGCCATATTCCGGTGCTTTATTCGGACAAGGACACCTACACCATTGCCGCCGCCATCGAGAACATGACCCCCAAGATCCTAAAGACCGACCACGATAAGATCCTTGAGGCCAGGCGATTGGTCAAGAACTATGTCAATATAGACATGATCTTGGAAAATCTGTAGCCCTGCGGCGTTTCATTTTCAGGGATTGCCAATCAATTCTTGACTATCCGGCCGTCGTCGTTTAAAGTATTTAGGCTCAAGTCAAACGGGACGTCATATGTTAGAATACATGGCAGTGATATTTGCGTTTCTCTTCGCATTGGCGATCGTGGCAATTTTGTTGACCATCCCTAAGTTTTTGGGCCCCAAATTCCCAAGTCAGGCTAAATCCAAACCCTTTGAATGCGGCATGAAACCCTTTTCGTCGCCCGGCGGGAATGTGCCCGTGCATTTTTATATCGCGGCCATGCTTTTTGTTGTATTTGACGTTGAGTTGGTCTTTCTTTTTCCCTGGGCCGTCCTTTTCAGGAGTTTAGGCATTTTTGGTTTGGCAGAGATGGGCGTGTTTATGGGGTTTGTGGTCCTGGGGCTTATTTATATTTTTAAAAAGAGGGCCTTGGAATGGGAATGAATTTTTTTACCTCAAAGTTGGGCGATGCCTTAGGTTGGGCGCGTAAATTTTCTATTTTTCAATATCCGTTCGTTACGGCCTGTTGCGGCATGGAGTATATGTCCACGGCGGCCTCTTTTTATGATGTGGACCGTTTTGGCGCGGGGTTCCCGCGTTTTTCACCAAGGCAATCGGATGTCCTTTTTGTCGTGGGGACGATCAGCCATAAATTGGCCCCGGTCCTTAAGAACGTTTATGACCAAATGTGCGAACCCAAATGGGTGGTGGCCTTCGGGGTCTGTACCTGCACCGGAGGCTTTTATGATAATTACGCGACCGTTATGGGGATCGATACCATTATTCCGGTGGATATTTATATTCCGGGATGCCCTCCCCGTCCGGAAAATGTCATTGACGGTTTAATAAAGCTCCAAGCGAAGATCCAAAAAGGAGAGCAGGCAAGGACGCTTTATGATCCCCGGAGATCTTTATGACACCGCGGCAAATAATTCAGGAAAAATTTTCCCAAGAGGTCATCGAGACCCACGATTTTAGGGGGGATGAGACGGTCATTATCCGCGCCTCCGGTTTACGGCCTATTGTCCAATTTTTAAAAGAAACGCCGGAGATGGATTTTAATTTTTTAATGGACCTGACCGCGGTTGATTATTTGTTTTATGCCGGCGGAAGCATGCCCA
>CAYNGE010000015.1:0-16769 GCA_964396865.1 uncultured Planctomycetales bacterium | reverse complement strand
CTTATTTACATTTATTTGTTTTAAGTGGTGGGTTTTTAGGTCCTTCTTGATTGAGGAGAGATATTTTAGTTGGTGGCAATGGCTTCCTTGGAGATTTTTAGTTAAAAGGGCCGCGCTATCCCAGGGGTTTTTAGATCCGATCAGCATCCTGTCTCAATTACAGAATTTCGCGCAACCCTCAGAGGTGGCAGCGCCGATAGAATTGTTACGTTCAGGCGTTGTTTTGCATGCGCGTGGTTTGATCAATAGTTTGGCCATCCAGCATAACCTTGATTGGATCTGGCCTTATTGGGTGGAATGCCAGTATGATCCCCGCAACGATGCGTTTATCCCCCGGTCATTTTCATTGACCCAGATCAATCTCACCCATCGGAATTGGACCGCTTTGGGTGTGCCGGGAGGCAGTGAATTTCCTCTGGTGGATCCCCGCGGCCTTGTGACTCCCTTTTACGATAGCTGGTCTATTGATGTTTGGATCATTCCCAATGAGGGAGAGCCATTGATCCCTTCACGCAGCCCGAACGTATCACAAAAAATGGTTATGAGAGACACCCTTTGTGTGATCACAGAGTCAATCCTTGATCAATTAAAACTGCAATTAAAAGCGCAAGTTATTGGATCAGCTCAAGCGCCTATTGCTCAAGTTAAGATCACGGGATCTGCCGGTGCCGCGGCGCGGTTAGTTGTTTCACTGCGTCCTTATAACCCGGAGGGTGTCAGCTTTATAAATAGTATCAGTCTCCTTGAAGATCCGGCAGGTTGGCTTGTTAACCGGGAAAATTCGGTTTTTCTTGATAAGCCTGCGGACCAATGGGTATTTTCGGATTATCGCCGAGGTGATGTGTATGGCCGTTTGTCGTCGGAGGAAGATGTAAAAGAAATCTTATCTAAAGTCGGCATGGCAAGCGCTGCGGCGTTATATATATTGCAACCGGGACAATCACAGGAAATCATCATTTCAATACCTTTAACGAAAAACAAAATTGAAAAAGGACCCTTTGGGGACCGCCAAAACACTGCCCAATTGGCGTGGAAGAAAAGTCTTCAGGGTGTGTGTTCATTGCAAACTCCCGATGAACATTTTCAGTTCCTTTACGAAGCCGCACTCCGCACCATGGTTCTGCATTCTCCTAAGGAAGTTTACCCCGGGCCTTTTATTTACCGGCGGTTTTGGTTCCGTGATGCTGCTTTTATATTATATGCCATGTTGTGTGTGGGCCTAAAGGAACGTGCCCGGCGGGCTTTGGATTGTTTCCCCTCCCGTCAGACAGCCCAAGGGTATTTCTTATCTCAGGAAGGGGAATGGGATTCTAACGGGGAGGCTTTATGGATCATGCGTCAGTATTATGAAATGACGGGAAATATCCTGCCGAAGGAATGGAAAGAATCCGTACACAAAGCCGGTCAATGGATCTGTAAAAAACGTTTGTCGCCGGATTTAAAATTTGAACATGCCGGCTTGTTACCTGCGGGTTTCAGCGCCGAGCATCTAGGGCCGAATGATTTTTATTACTGGGATGACTTTTGGGCTGTTGCGGGATTAAAAGCAGCGGCTTTTTTGAGCATGGCTTATAAGGATCATAAGGAGGGTGTTTATTTTGAAAGCCAATCCAATGCATTGCTGGAGAGTATTGATCAAAGTTTAAAGAAAGCAGAAGTTCGTTTAAAGAGACCGGCAATGCCGGCCTCTCCGTACCGGCGTTTGGATACGGGAGCGATCGGCTCTTTGGTTGCCAGCTATCCGCTTCGTGTTTTTGAGCACAACGACCGGCGGATCTTGGACACAGCTGATTTTTTAATGAAGGATTGTTTGGTTCATGGCGGATTTTTTCATGATATGACCCACTCCGGGATCAATCCTTACTTAACTTTGCATTTAGCCCAAGTGCTTTTACGGGCAGGCGATCCGAGATATTTTGATCTGATGACCGTGGTCGCGGACCTTGCCACATCCACGGGGCAATGGCCGGAGGCGATCCATCCCCGCACCGGCGGCGGGTGCATGGGGGACGGGCAGCATGTTTGGGCCGCGGCGGAATGGGTTTTGTTGTTAAGAAATTGCTTTGTGCGCGAAGAAGGCGACCGGTTAATTTTGTGTTCAGGGATCCCGCGAAACTGGCTTAAGAAAGATCAAACGATCTCTTTTGGGCCCGCGCCGACAAGTTTCGGGGATATCCAAATTTCCATAAAACCCCAAGGGCAAAATATCCTTGTCGAATGGCGGGGATCCTGGTTTATGAAAGAGCCCCCCATCGATATCCAACTTCCCGGTTTTAGGAATGTGAGAATTTCGCCTGCAACGAATTCTCTCAAATTGAAATATGGAGCAGATGAATGACAAAAACTTTAGTAGAGAGATTTAAAGAATTTATCATAGTGACTTTAGAGGAGAAAATTTACCCGCAAGAGTTAGAAGAGTTTTATACAAAGGCCGCTCCTATCAAAGAGATGTGCGTCTTTATAGTTTCCGGAATGAAAGGCGTAAGCAGATCGAAAGTCCTTTGGGCCGTCATCCAGCCGGATCTTGACGAATTCAGGAAATTCGCCTCAGTGAATCTGCATTTAGCCATTAAGGAGAGATTTGGTAATGTCTCGCCATCGCTCCCTGTTTATAAAAGGCTTGAAGGTTTTACTATTACACTTGCGGATCTACCGCATACCCTGTTTGGTCAATTAGATAGAAATGCGGTCAAGGAAATATATGAACCCAGGGTGATCGCAGGAATAGAAGGCGCTCTTCCGGTATTAGGAGAGCTTTCGGCCGCGGACCATCTGTTGATAGGATCCGAGACCGGCATAAAAGTTTTGGAATGTTTAAAGGAGATATCCGGTATCCGAAGACCGATCATACTTGAAGATTCTTTAGAACTTGACCTTGGCATAGATTCATTAGGCAGGATAGAACTGGCTTCGTGCCTTGAGTTATCTTTTAAGGTAAATATAAAAGACGAGGCAATTTCGCGGTCCTTTAGCGTAAAGCACCTTATTCTGGGAATAACGGATGCGTTGAAAGGGGCTGAAGAGATCCCCTCAGAGGACCAAGGGGTGCCTTTAGAGGCGGACTACTGGAAAAAACATTTACAAGTCTTGCCGAAAGAAGAACATCTGGGGGCACTCGAATTCAACACCGGTTTTTGCGCCTGGCTGCTTCGGTTTAGCATAACAGCCATCGTTTGTTTGTTTTTTAAATTGTTTTTTAATATTAAGGCAGAAGGAGCCCAGAACGTGCCCAAAGAAGGGGCTTATATTTTATATCCCAACCACACGAGTGATCTTGATGGGCCGGCCATTATTGCTTGTCTGCCGCGCAGACCCGTGTTCCAACTTTTTTACTTCTTATTCATACCGTATTATTTTAGGCGGTTTGTAAAATCTCTTGCTTTAAGGAATGCCGTAAGGATGTTAAGAATTATTCCCATGGATTTTTCAACGCATTTTCTGGAGGCACTACGCAGCGCTTATTTAGTATTACAACGCGGTAAAGGCTTATGTTTTTTCCCGGAAGGGATGCGCAGTACGACCGGCGAAATCGGAAAATTTAAAAAAGGGTTCGGTATCTTAGCTAAGGAAACGGGTGCAAAGCTGGTACCCGTGGTTATAGAAGGAACTTATGAGGCATGGCCCTGTACGGCAAAATATCCCAAACTCCACCCGATCAGAGTTAGATTCGGTAAGCCGCTTTTGGTTGAAGATTTGGAAAAGGAAGGGTTTGCCATGGGTGCGCAGAATTCTTACGACGCAATATGCGTGGCGGCGAGACGAGCGCTCATTAAATTAAAGGACCGATCATGAATATCCTCATGATGACGAATACTTATTTTCCGATGGTCGGAGGGTTAGAGCAATCGGTCTATTCTTTTAGCGAGGCATTTAGAAGTTTAGGGCATGAGGTTTTGATCGTTACTCCGGCCTTTGGGGGCGCTCCGAAAGAGGAGCCGGGCGTTATTCGAATTCCGGCTTTCCAAAAATTTGGCGGGACTGTTTTTTCCGTTAACTTTCCGATTTCCGGGCTCTTAAAGCGATACGTGAAAGAATTCGTGCCGGATATGGTGCACAGCCACGGCCCGTTTTTCATGGGAGATTTCGCGTTACGCCTTAGCCGGCAGCATGCCATACCGCTGGTATTTACTTATCACTGTATGTTTGAGCAGTACGTGCATGATTGGCCGGTCCAAAATGAGGGAGTGAAACGATTTATGGTCAAGCTTGCTGCCGGATATGCCAATTTAGCGGATCAGGTGGTCACCCCCAGCGAAAGCGTGAAGGATATTTTACTTAAAAGAGGCGTCAAGACTCCCATGGAGGTTATTCCGACAGGGATAGATGCACAACGTTTTTCAAAAGGAGATGGAAAAGCTTTTCGCCGGCGCAATTGTATCCCTCCCGATGCCTTAGTGGTCGGCCATGCCGGGCGGCTGGCTCCGGAAAAGAATTTGGAATTCCTGACAAATTGTATGGTCGAATTATTAAAAAAAGACCCAAGGGTACATGCTCTGATCGTCGGCAAAGGGCCATCGGAAACAATTATCAAGGACGCCTTTGTAAAGGCCGGCCTTGAAAAAAGACTGCATTTAACCGGGGTTTTACGTTATCAGGATTTGGTCGATGCTTATTTTGCCATGGATATTTTCGCGTTTGCTTCCCTTAGCGAAACGCAAGGGATCGTTCTCATTGAAGCCATGGCCGCAGGGGTCCCGGTGGTGGCGTTGGATGCGCCGGGAGTGCGGGAGGTCGTAGAAGATTATCACAACGGCCGGTTGCTCAATGAGATGGACCGGCAAAGTTTTGTTGATGCTCTTATCTGGGTTTTATCTCGAAGCCCCGAAGAGTTGCAAACCATCAAGCAGGTCGTAAGGATGACGGTACAGAAATATCCGATCCAATCCGCCGCTAAACACATGTTGGAGATCTATGATAAAATCAGATCCAGAAGATCTATTTCTCTGGGCAAAAAAAATAGTTCGCGGTATCTAAGCCTGTGGCGCATGAGATCGGAGTGGGATATTTGCAGCAATTATATTAAATCCGTAGTTACATCAGTGTTTAAAGGAGGCTTTCAGATAACAGAACCTGTAAACATCAAAGATACGACGCAAAAAGAAGGCGCCCCGGCCTAAAGGATGACACTAAGCAAAAAATCGACATTATACCTTGGTATAATTGATTATATTTTGTCCTACCCCTAGAATATCATCACGGGTCACTCTGGATGAATGAATGTATGCCACCGGAAAAGCTTATCTTTGATTATTCACGGCCTGCAACGCTGCTTATTAAATTAAGCGGAGATTGGCATATGTCCGCGGGCCTTATTTCCGAGAGTGAAGTTACCTCGCAGTTGGCCAGCCATCCTGATATCGTTCAAATTAATTTTAGTGTTTCAGAAGATTTAAAGTGGGACAGCGGTCTTGTTTCATTTTTGCTTAAATTGATGAGAGAATGCGGGCGCAAGAATATTCAAGTCGCCCGCGAAGGGCTGCCGCGGGAAGCGCAGAAACTATTAGCGCTTGCTTTAAAGGTGCATGAAAAGACCAATATTGCGCCCGTAAAGACATACGGGTCATGGTTTGAAAGATTAGGCGAGGAAGCTTTGCAAGCTGACAAAAGCCTGAGGCAAGCACTTGATTTTTTAGGGGACATCACTGTTTCTTTCGGCCGCCTGATCGCGGGTAAAGTATTTTTTCGCTCGGATGATTTTTTGCTCCTTATCAAGAGATGCGGGGCCGACACCTTGATACTTGTTTCTTTGATAAGCTTATTAGTAGGCATGATCTTGTCCTTTGTCGGATCGATACAGCTTAAAATGTTTGGGGCCCAAATCTTTGTTGCCGATATAGTCGCCGTCGGCATGGTGCGCGTATTGTCGGCCGTGATGACAGGTATTATTGTCTCCGGGCGTATCGGAGCATCTTTTGCGGCGGAACTTGGGATGATGCAGGCAAATGAAGAGATCGACGCGCTTAAAACATTAGGCGTTTCTCCTGTTGAGTTTTTGGTTATCCCGCGCGTTCTGGCGTTAGTCATCATGATGCCGTTTTTGACCATATACGCCGATCTTATGGGTCTAGTAGGCGGTTTTCTTATCAGTATTTGGATGCTTCATCTTAATCCGGCTGAATATATAAACAATACTCAGCACGCTGTAAAACTTAATTTTGTGTGGATAGGACTGATACACAGTTTTGTTTTTGGTGTGATCATTGCCGTTGCCGGATGTCTGCGCGGTATGCAGTGCGAAAGAAACGCGGCCGGCGTTGGAAAGGCAACTACATCGGCGGTTGTTACGGCGATAACCGGTATTGTCATCGCAACCGCGATCATTACATTTATTTGTCAGGTTTTGGGGGTATAGGTTATGGGTCCAACCGTGCAGCCGGTCATTGAAGTTAAAGATCTTGATCTAGGGTACGACGATCACCCTGTGATGAAAGATCTTAATTTTAGTGTGAATAAAGGCGATATTTTTATTGTCATGGGGGTAAGCGGATGCGGCAAGAGTACGTTGCTTAAGAGCATGATCGGGCTTAAGGAGCCTTCCCGCGGCAAGGTTTTATTTTACGGAAAGAGCTTTTGGGATGAAGATGAAAAGGGGCAACAGAATATCATGCAGCGTTTTGGAGTTCTTTATCAAAGCGGAGCGTTATGGAGTTCTTTGACAGTAGGGGAGAATGTGGCACTTCCCTTACAGCTCTATACAAAGTTATCCAGCCAGCAGATACAGGAGATCGTAGCGTTAAAGCTTTCATTGGTAGGTTTAGAAGGACATGAAGATCTTTTCCCTTTGGAAATAAGCGGAGGGATGTGTAAAAGGGTCAGCCTGGCGCGGGCAATGGCGCTTGACCCGGATATTATTTTCTTTGATGAACCCTCATCCGGGCTTGACCCCGTCAACGCGCGGATACTTGATGATTTGATCCTCGAGCTTAGAGATGGTTTAGGGGCCACCATCGTTGTTATTACGCACGAACTGGCCAGTATTTTTGCCATCGGGAATAATTCCGTGTTCCTTGATGAAAAAAGTAAGACCATCATCGCTACCGGCGATCCTAAGGTTTTGCTGGGTAATTCCAAAGATCCCAGGGTCATTTCGTTTTTAACGAGAGGAGCCGTCAATAATGATCAGAAAAGTCAATAAAACAGCGATCGGGGCATTTGTCATCGGGGCATTGGTACTGCTGATGATCGCCATAGTGGTTTTTGGTTCAGGAGAACTTTTTAAACGGACCAATAAATTTGTTTTGTATTTTGATGGTTCTGTGAAAGGACTTTCCGTAGGCGCCCCGGTCACGTTTCGAGGGGTCAATATCGGTACCGTCAAAGACATCAGCCTGATCTATGACTCAAAGGCGGGGACTGTTTTGCTCCCTGTCATTGTTGAGATCCAACAGGGCCGTATTAAGGGCACCCCCAGCTTTAGGGATTTGGTTTCAGATAAAAAGATGATCGCGTTGGGCCTTCGCGGGAAATTGGAAATTCAGAGTTTTTTAACCGGCCAGCTTATGATCTCATTTGATTTTTATCCGAATCAACCGGCGAAGCTTCGCGGTATCCTTAAAGGCTATCCGGAGCTGCCGACACTTGCGACCACTCCGGATATTTTTGACGTTATGAATGACATGCCGATCAAAGATATTGCAAAAAATCTCGATGATGCCTCTAAAGGGATCAATAAATTGGTCAATTCAAGCGATATGCCCAGAAGTCTTTATGATCTTCAGAACACTCTTCTGGAAACCACAAAGGCCATGCACTCAGTCAGCTTGCTTACCGAATATCTTGAGCAGCATCCGGAAAGCTTATTAAAGGGAAAGGGTGGGAAATAAAATGAAAGGAGCCAATATTAAATCCTGCCTGAGGTTAGCTGCCGGGTGTTTTGCCTTACTTTTATGCGGCTGTATTTCTTTACCCAATAGCCCAATGAGCCCAACCCCACGATTTTACATGCTTTCAGCTATCAAGGATGCCCAAGTAAGTAAAAAAATAAATATTAAGTCCGACTTAATTATTGGCGTTGGGCCGGTTAAAATTCCTGAATATCTGAATAGGCCTCAAATGGTCACCAAGGATAAAGAAGGGATACTTAAATTTGATGAATTCGACCGTTGGGGGGAATCTCTTGACCTTGGGGTGGCGCGTTTGATCAGAGAGGACCTAACAGTGATGGTTCCGGGAGCAAAATGGACCTTATATCCCTGGAACCCTTCGATTGCTGTTAAATATCAGGTGATCGTAGAAGTTGTTCAATTGGATAGCGAGCTTGATAAAGATATGTTTCTTGTCGTGCAATGGGCGGTTATTGATGTGCAAAATTCGAAAACCGTGATCATAAAAAGATATAAATTCCGCCAGCCAATCATCCCGCAGAATTACTCCGGTTTAGCTAAAACGTTAAGTACGGCGTGCGCGTCATTAAGCAATGAGATCGCTGAAGGGTTAGTAACGCTTGAAACTCATCAGCAATTTGCTGCCATCCCTTTTAAGACGTTGACTACTGTCTGATAAAGGAGTAGTATTGAACTGACATTCGGGGGTCTTTCCTGGACAAGATCA
This sequence comes from uncultured Planctomycetales bacterium, assembly GCA_964396865.1. Classification (GTDB taxonomy): domain Bacteria; phylum Omnitrophota; class Gorgyraeia; order Zapsychrales; family Fredricksoniimonadaceae; genus JABDGZ01. Next base: position 8,219 of record CAYNGE010000015.1, on the reverse strand, counting down.
GCCTGCCTCAAATGCCGCATTAGCGAATTTCTAAAAAGGAGCCATTATTAAAAAATTAATGACATACAGAAAAGGAAGAAAGTGTAAGCAGACCGGATGTAAGCATATATTGAGTATTTATAATTCCGAACTCTACTGCCGTAATCATTCCAGCCTTTTGTCAAGTAACGGAGAAAGCCGCGGGCGCGCGTGAAGTAATTTAAATTGATCGGCAAGGGCCGTAAGTTAAATAAAACATATTAACTTACGGTTTTTTATTGTTTTAAAATTGTGTAAAAATGGTGAAAATAGTCAAAAGAAAGTGGAGGCGGGATATTTGGAGCTAAATAAAATCAGATATATTAGAATTAGTACCATTTAATTTTAGGGAAGCGGTATGCCCAAGATCATAAAAAATTTTATTGAATATTTGGACAGGGATATTTGGCGTATTCCTGCCAGAAAGCTTCCCCGCAGACACTCGTTTTTTATCAACCAATTGCGTGTTATTTTGCTTGCCGTCCGGGAATTCCGCGGGAATCAATGCCAACTAAACGCCTCCGCTCTTACTTTCTATACCCTCATCTCCATTGTTCCTATTACGGCCATGGCCTTTGGTATCGCTAAGGGCTTTGGCTTAGACCAGGTCCTTGAAAAACAGCTTTTGGGGAAATTCCCGGGACAAGAAAAGACGATCGGTCAGATCATTGATTTCGCCAACAATCTTTTAAGGAATACCAACGGCGGTTTTGTCGCGGGCATCGGCGTCATAGTGCTTTTTTGGACAGTGATCAGCGTTCTTAATAATATTGAGAATTCCTTCAATGATATTTGGGGGGTCAAAAAAGGCCGGTCTTTTGGACGCAAATTAAGCGACTATCTTTCAATTATGCTGATATGCCCCTTTTTTATAATTTCATCGGCGGGGATCACGGTTTTTATAGCCAGCCAGATCGAGATGATCATCGAGAAGCTTTCATTTTTAGGGGCCTTAAGCCCGATGATCCTTTTTTCTTTGAATATTTTGCCCTACATCATGGTGTGGGCGTTATTTACTTTTATTTATGTTTTCATGCCTAATACCAAGGTTAATATCATTTCCGGGCTTATTGGCGGTATCATTGCCGGAACGGTATACGAGATCGTCCAGATCATTTATATCCGTTTTCAAATAGGAGCGGGTAATGCGAACGTCATTTATGGGAGCTTTGCCGCATTACCGTTATTTCTGATCTGGTTGCAGCTTAGCTGGCGTATCGTGCTATTTGGCGCCGAGGTCTCATTTGCTCACCAAAACGTGGATACTTATGAATTTGAACATGACTGTTTGAATGTCAGTTATGGTTTTAAGAGGCTTTTGTCGCTGCGGATCGTTTGTGAAGCGGTCAAACGCTTTTCTCTGGCTCAAAAGCCCATAACAGCAAAACAGGTCACGGAGGAGCTTGACATCCCGATCCGGTTGGCAAGGGACATTCTTTATGAGCTTGCCCAGGCGGGGATCATTGCGGAGCTTAAGGGACCTACGGAAAAACAGGTCTCTTTCCAGCCGGCCCTGGACATTTCCCGGTTAACGGTCCAATATGTGCTGGAAATTTTGGATCAAAAGGGGACAGACAAGGTCCCTGTCATTGAGAGTCCGGAACTTTTGAAACTCAGGGAATCGCTTACGGCTTTTGGGGATATGATCAGGCGTTCGCCGGCAAATAAGCTCCTTAAGGACATTTGACCAAGGCTTATTTTTTGAATTATCTTGATTTTAGCCGGGGGAGTGATAATATAATTAATTAGAAGAAAAAAGTCCCGAGTTTTAAGGTGGGTCAGGACTAAAAAATAACGAGAAACCTTTGTTCGAAGTTTTTTCTACGGACAGAGGTTTCTCTTTTTATATAGGCTATTTAAATCCGATGTTAAATCTTTTATCAAAACAGCTTTTTTTATTTGATCCGCTTTCGTTATTTTTCCTTCTCGTTATTGTCATCGTTTCTCTTCCGGCGGCTATTTATTCCTTTGGTTATTTAAAAGGGGAATATTCGCCCGCCAAGATCATCCTTTCCTGGTTTCTTTTGGCTCTTTTTGTTTTATCCATGGCAGCCGTGGTGGCCGCAGGCAACATAGTGATCTTTCTTATCGCCTGGGAGATCATGTCTTTAGTGTCCTATTTTTTGGTTGTGTTTGATACAAAGCACGAGAGGTCCCTTCAGGCGGGCATGATCTATATTGTCATGACACATATCGGCACCGCTTTTTTAATAGTCGCGTTCCTGATGATGTATCAATACGCCAATTCCTTGGATTTCTTCGCGATCAAGAACGCCTGTCAAACAATGCCCCTTCAAAGCAAAAATATTGTATTTTTATTACTCTTGATCGGCTTTGGCACTAAAGCCGGGATCGTACCCTTGCATATCTGGCTGCCATACGCGCATCCGCAGGCGCCAAGCCACATCTCAAGCGTCATGTCCGGGGTAATGATCAAAACCGCTATTTACGGGATGATCCGTTTTATGATATTTATCCTTGGCGTCAATTCCGGCTGGTGGGGGATCTTAGTTTTGATCCTGGCGATCATCTCATGTCTGGTCGGGGTCATATACGCGCTTATGGAGCACGATCTTAAAAGGCTATTGGCCTATCACAGCGTGGAAAATATCGGAATTATATTATTAGGAGTAGGGTTGGCGATGTTTTTTATCAGTCTGCATTTACCCTATTTAGCCGTTTTTTCTTTGATCGCCGGTTTATATCATTTAATAAATCACGCGATCTTTAAAGGCCTGTTATTTTTATGCGCCGGCAGCGTTTATAAAGCCACAGGGACGCGCAATATCGAGAAATTAGGCGGGCTGATAAAGACAATGCCGCAGACAGCGGCCTATTTTTTATTAGGCGCGATGGCCATTTCAGCCCTGCCGCCGCTCAACGGTTTTGTCAGCGAGTGGCTGGCCTTGCAGGCGTTTTTCCTGGGGGCGTTTAGCGTCATAGGAGGGAACAAACTTTTTTTAGGGATTTGCGCCGCGCTGCTGGCCTTAACCAGCGGCTTAGCTGCCGCCTGCTTTGTCAAAGCCTTCGGGATAACATTCCTGGCTAAGCCAAGGAGCCATTATGCTCAAAATGCAAAAGAGGTGGCTTTGTCCATGAGGGTAGGGATGGCCATTCTGGCGGTCCTTGTTGTCGTTTTTGGATTGGCCGCGACATTGATCATAAAACTGCTGGCAAAAGTTTCCGGCAGCGCTCTGGGTATTGATACCGGCAGCATGAGTTTTTCCATAAATAACCTTACCCTTAGCCCGCAGGTCGCCAGGAGCATTTATCTTTCTCCACCCGCCTTGGCATTGGGACTGGTTCTTTTTGGGATCGCAGGTTTTGTTGCATACAGGATATTCGGCAGGAGCAGGCCGGTGATCTATAAAACCTGGGATTGCGGCTACTACAAATTAGATTCGCGCAATGAGTATACCGCAACCGCTTTTTCAAAACCATTCAGGATCGCTTTTAGTTTTTTTCTTTTGCCTTACCGTCAGACCTCGAAGATCCGGGATTCGTTTTATCATATCAAATCTTTTACGTATGAAACACACACAACGAAGATCTTTAAAAAATATATTTACGACCCGGCGCTTGCCCTTGTCCTTAGAACAGCCAAGTCTGTGAGGCGAATTCAGCCGGGCAGCATCCATCTATATCTGTTTTATATTTTTGCCTGCGTGTTGTTGTTAATAACTTTTATGCATAGGTTCTAAAATGATAAAAATATTTGTGATCATATTGCAATTGGTTTTATTTATAGCGCTTGCTCCGTTTTTAAGCGGCCTGATCACCAAGATAAAGAATAATATCAGGATGCGAAGGGGGCAGAGCATTTTTCAGCCATATTATAATTTAGCCAAACTCTTTTCAAAGGGAGAGGTGATCTCCGAAACGGCTTCTTGGATATTTAGGGTCAGTCCTTTTGTGGTGATCGCCTCTTCATTGGCCGCGGCGATGTTAATTCCCGTATTCATATGTTCTTCCCCGGCGCATCACATAGGTGATTTTTTGGCCCTGATCTTTATTTTTTCCCTAGGGCGGTTTTTCCTGGCCCTTTCAGCATTGGATACCGGAAGTTCTTTTGGCGGGATGGGCTCATCCCGGGAGATGTTTATTTCAAGTTTAGCGGAACCCGCGCTTTTATTGGTGGTATTTTCCATATCCTTACAATTTGGGTCGACAGATCTTTCCGCGTTTTCCGGCATGCATCCTGTGACCCTTTCTTCCCTGATCGCCGCACTTGCCCTTTTTCTTGTCACCATCGCGGAAACATCGCGTATTCCCGTTGATAATCAGGAAACACATCTTGAATTGACCATGGTGCACGAGGCCATGGTGTTGGAGTATTCGGGCAGGTCATTGGCTTTGATCGAAATAGCGTCTTTAATCAAGCAGATGATCTTCTTTTTCCTGATCGCCCAGATCATTTTTCCGATTTATCTGCCTATTTTTTGGAATTTGACGCAGGTATTCTTTTGGGTCTTATGGTATTTGGCCAGGATCGTCTTTATTTCCATGATGGCGGCCCTGGTAGAAGTTTCTGTGGCCAAGATGAGATTGTTTCGGGTGATGGATTTCTTGGGGTTTGCCTGTGTTTTAGGGGTCATTGCGTGTATATGCGTGATCATAGGAGTTTAATATGCAGGGAATGATCTTATTTGCAGTTTTATCTTCGACATATCTTATGGTCATCGCAAAAAGAATGCCTGCTTTGATCCGCAGTTTTCGTTATCAGTCGTTGTGTTTATGCGCGCTGACTTTTATGATGGCGCAAGCAAAGCATAGGCCGGACTTGTATATTATCGCAGGGCTGTTGTTTGTTCTAAAAGTTTCTCTGATCCCGTATTTATTATATCGAATAATCCGAAGGATAAAGGCCAATGAAGACCTGGGCCTGTTTATTAATCCCCAGATGTCTTTATTATGGGCCTTGGCGTTTACCTATTTGTCCTGGATCTTTACCGTGTATTTGATAGCCCCGATCAATGAAATACAGGCCGGTATTTTAGCGATCGCGTTTTTTATGGTATTGACGGGCCTGTTTTTGATGATATTCAGGATGACCGCGCTGGCCCAGATCATCGGGTTGTTGTCCATGGAAAATGGTTTATTTTTGCTGGCTTCAACGGTTTCGGGCGGCATGCCGTTTTTTGTGGAGATCGCCATATTTTTCGACGTATTTGTAAGCGTTCTTATTATGGGCTTTTTTGTTTATAGGATAAACAAACTTTTTACGCATATTGATGTCAACAAGCTCTCTCGTTTAAAAGGTTAAGCGTATGCAGATATTTATTATTCTTGGGGTCCCGCTTCTTCTTTCGGCAATGGCTTTTCTGATCTCAAAGTCAAAGGTTTTCGGGATCGTCAATAGTATCGGATATTTAGTCGTTTTATCGGCCAGCGTCATTTTATTAAAAGAAGCGGCGTTGCCGGGGTCCGCCGTTTCTTATTTTGGTTTTATATATTTGGACCTGTTAAGCGCATTTTTTATTTTTGTTATCTCAATAGTTGCTTTCGCGACCGCGCTTTATTCCATTGGTTATATTAAAAAAGATATAAAGAGGGGGGCGATTTCCGAGAACAAAGCAAAGATCTATTATATCCTTTTTAATCTGTTCTGTTTCTCGATGCTCTTTGTTCCGGCATTGAATAATTTAGGCATGCTTTGGGTTGCCATTGAAATGACGACGCTCATTTCAGCGTTCCTTGTTGGATTTTACAATAACAAAGAGTCGGTTGAGGCTGCCTGGAAATATATCATTATTTGTTCGGTGGGCATAATCTTGGCGCTTTTAGGGACGATCCTTTTTTCCTATGCTTTTTCAATTTCCGGAGGGATCAAAAGCCTCAATTGGTCGGATATGGCGGCTATTGCAGGAAAAATGGACAAGAATATCGTTAAGATCGCCTTTATTTTTATATTGGTGGGATATGGGACAAAAGCAGGCTTAGCTCCGATGCATACATGGTTACCCGACGCTCATAGCCAGGCCGTTGCCCCCATTAGCGCGCTTCTTTCCGGGGTTTTATTGAAAACCGCCATCTATGCCATCTTAAGATTTGGCATTATAACGATCAAGGCGGTCGGTTTCGCGTATTTTAGTCATCTGATGCTCTTGTTGGGTACAATTTCTTTGGCAATATCTTGCGGTTTTATTTTAGTCCAGAAAGATCTAAAAAGATTACTGGCCTATAGCAGCATCGAACATGTGGGCATCATTTCCATTGGTTTTGGGATCGGCGGGGCCTTGGGGGTTGGCGGCGCTTTGCTGCACGTATTTAATCATGCGGTGACAAAGGCGTTGATGTTTTTCGGCGCCGGTAATATTGTCAATAAATACCGGACACACAATATGAACGTTATAAGGGGGGTCATAGGCGCAATGCCTTTTACGGGATTTATGCTTCTTATGGGGGTCTTTGCTCTTGCCGGGATGCCGCCTTTCTCTATTTTTATAAGCGAAATTTTGATCATATGCGCTGCTTTTCTTAAAGGATATTATCTGATCACTTTTTTGTTATTGGGATTTATCGCTATAATTTTTGGCGCGTTGGTGCATTATTTTAGCAAGATCCTCTTTGGCGGCATCCCTAAGGGGATGACAGTGGAAAAAGAACCGTTGGGCGGGAAACTGGCGTTTTTATTTTTATTCATTCAGATCTGTACGGCAGGCATTGTGTTGCTGTTTATTAAAAAGGATTTTATATGGATTGTTCTGAAATTATTTCAGGGATAAAAAAAGAATTCGCGCATTTTAATCCTCTTTTTGTCTCCAAGCCTTATGCGGATGAAGTGACGATCAAGGTCGATCCGTCGGATTTTAAAAATACCTGCCTGGCGCTTCAAAGGGTCCTTCTTTCTCCGGTCATGGCGCTTTTTGCTTTGGATGAGAGGCGAAAGCAAAAAAGTTTCGTCATTTATTCTGTATTTGCGGATCTTAAAAACAGCCGCTGGATCACGGTCAGTATGGATATCCCACAAGAAGACCCCGGTTTTGATTCACTGGCCAAAAGCATGTACTCCGCCAGTCTTTTTGAAAGAGAGATTTGGGAGACCTTTGGCATCAAGCCAAAGGGCCATCCTGATCTAAGGCGGTTGAGACTGCATGATGAAGTCTGGCCGCAGGGCAATTATCCTTTACGCAAAGATTTCAACACAATAAATGCCGGGCCCCTGGGTGAATATAAATTTGGAAGAGTGGATGGCGAGGGAGTGTTTGAAGTCCCTGTGGGGCCGGTGCACGCCGGCATTATAGGTCCGGGTCATTTTCGTTTTAGCGCGGCTGGAGAACCGATTATAAATTTAGAGATCAGGCTTGGATTCACGCATCGGGGCGTTGAAAAACTCTTTGAGGGAAAGTCCTGTCTGGATGCCGTACAACTGTCAGAATGCGTTTCAGGCGACTCATGTTTTGCGCACAGCCTTGCATTTACCCGGGCCGCGGAAAAGATATCAGGGGCCTCAATCTCCGCTCAAGCGGTTTATTTAAGAGGCATCTTCTTGGAGCTTGAGCGCATGTATGATCATGTCAATGATATAGGTGGAATTGCCTTGGACGTGGGTTTTAGTTTTCCTTCCGCCCATGCATCGATCATTAAAGAGGCGATCCTTCAATTAAACGATAAACTTGTCGGCCATAGATATCTGAAGAATGTTAATACCATAGGGGGAGTTTTGGCAGATATTGATGATGCCAAGAAACGGACGCTCCTTGATTCTCTCAAGCAGATCAAGGGGGATTTTAATGAGTTGGTTAAAATATTGTATTCCAGTGTTTCTTTCATGGATAGAGTGGATACCACGGGTGTTTTACGCAGGAAAACCGCCGAAGACTTAGGTGTTGTCGGCCTCATCGCGCGCGCATCAGGCATTCCTATGGATTTGAGAAATTCTTTTCCAGGAATATACAAGGACGCTAAATTTAAAATGGCAACAGAGGGAGCCGGAGATGTTCTGGCGAGGTTACGCGTAAGGATCTCGGAATTTGAAGAATCGATCCGTCTGATCGAGGCGTTTGCAGCCAAGCTCGTTAAGTCGGAGGAATTAAAAGTGGGCCCGCAAATAAAAGAGGGGACGGCCTTGGGTTATGCCGAAGGTTGGCGCGGCCCGGTTTTATACTGGCTGAAAACCGGCCCCACGGGTTTGATCGAAAGATGCAAGATCGTGGACCCGTCTTTTCTTAATTGGCAGGGGCTGTCTTTTGCGGTGCTCG
>CAYNGE010000014.1:0-16829 GCA_964396865.1 uncultured Planctomycetales bacterium | reverse complement strand
TGTTTTGACATATAATAAAGAGTGGTAATGTTCCTCCTTTCCATCACGAATTAGGACCATTGGATAACGTTCCCGGACCACAAAACCTTGGGTTTCAAAAAAAATACAGGCAGCTTTATTGGCCTCGTGGACGGAGGCTTCTAACTGGCCAACACCCCGTAGGGCGGCATGATCCGTCAATGTTGAGACCAATTTCCGGCCGGCCTGCTGACGACGGGCATCCTCTGTAATGCCGATATGTAAGTGGCCCTGATGACCGGAAAAAGATTTTTTACGCCATACAAAGATCCTGCGCCAATTCTTTAACATCCCCGCAGCCATTGACCAAATTTCCCGGCGAAAAAAAATACCTCGCTTAAAAGCTTTCACCAGTAATGAGGGCCACAAAAGCCAAAACATCACCAGCCCATAACGGCGGTTATCCATACACCCATTGATATAGCCAACCAGGCGTCCATCACATTGCGCCACAAAAGTCGATTGGGGCTCATAATCCGTATAATACTTGGTCAAAAAATCCGCGGCCAGATCACGGTCGGGGAAAAAATTTTCAATTGGCCCCCCTCGGTCCGCGACATCGCAGCATAACATACGCAAAGCGGCACGATCCATCGGCTTGTAAGGTCTAATATGTATATTACTCATAAAAAATTTATTAAGAAATAATAAATGTTTATATTCCAGTCGTCAAGGACAATTAAAGTCCCTGAGCAATGAAAGCTCTTTGGTCCCTGGCAATTGCGGCGCCGATGCCAGAAAGATCTTGGCCAGATGATCTTTAAAACTGTTGGGGACAATGGGGATATTGGTGACAAAATCAGCATGCGGGCGATCTTTGCGATAAACCGGTGTGTCTGCGGGCATATTCAAATAGCGGCTGATGAGTGTCAGATCAAAATTGTAGAGGATCGTCCCGTGATGCAAAATATAATGCCTGCCCCGGCGTTGCGCATTACCCGAAAACTTCTCTTCCCGTGGACCTACTGCCAAATCCGAAGTTGGTCTGAAATACGCCTCCACCCCTTCCTGACGCAGGGCTTCAATAACTTTCGCGCTGATCCACTGATAAGATCTGCGTAAATCATTAAGCAAAGGGTTCTTTTGCCTGGAAAGAACTAATGTAAAATTCAGGCAGCCTGGCCCTTGGACGACTGTGCCTCCTCCGGAAGAACGCCTCAATACAGGAATATTGTCTTTTTGGGCTGCGGCTATATTGACATCCGCTTCTTGTTTACCGATACGGCCCAAAACAATAAAAATTTTAGGAGATTCCCAAAAACGTAAAAATTCACCCCCTTCGTGTTTTTCCGCAAGGCGCCAAAGAACTTCATCGAAAAAAATATTTTCCGCAGGTGTGGGGAAAGAAATGTCTCTAAGCTGCATCCTTGGAGGCCGCCTGTCTAAAAGAAACTGGTTTTGACATCACGCGCGGCTTTAACTTCATCCGGACGGCTAGACGGCATGGTCAAAGGGAATTTCTTAAAAGCCGCGGGATCGTTTAAAGAAAGCTTGTCCGCTTCGATCATTTTCTCAATAAAACGGTCCATGGTTTGCTTGGATTCTGTCTCCGTGGGCTCGATCATGATGGCCTCAGGCACACTGATGGGAAAATATACCGTCGGCGGATGGATCTGCCGATCTATAAGGAATTTGGCAATATCAATGGCGTGCACTCCGCGTTCGGCCTGCTTGGAGGCGGAAAAAACACTTTCATGCATACAAAGACGGTTAAAACAAATTTTATAATAAGGCTCCAATTTTTTCATGATGTAATTGGCATTCAGCACCGCGTGATCGGCGGTTTCCATCAATCCTTCCTTGCCCAGCATCAGTATATAGGCATATGCCCTGACCAAAATAGCAAAATTACCGTAAAACGAAGCGATATAACCAATGGATTGAGGATAATTATAATCCAGGGCGTAAACGCCTTCGGAGCGGCGCACTACCCTTGAAATCGGCAAGAATTTGGATAGCTTTTCATTGACACCGACCGGTCCGGCGCCCGGCCCCCCGCCTCCATGAGGAGTGGCAAATGTTTTGTGCATATTGACATGCATCACATCAAAACCGACGTCCCCCGGACGACAGCGGCCTAAAAGCGCATTTAAATTAGCCCCGTCATAATACATGATCCCGTCGACCGCGTGGATTATCTTTGAAATTTCGCAGACATTCGGTTCAAACGCCCCATAAGTGCTCGGCACAGTCATCATCAATCCGGCGGTCTGTTCATTGACCGCGGCTTTGAGCGCCTGCAAATCCATACCGCCGTTTTTGTCGGAAGGAATGGAAATTGTCTCATACCCCGCCAAGGTGGCGGAAGCCGGATTGGTCCCATGCGCGGAGTCTGGAATAATAACATATTTTTTCTTGGTATTGCCTTTGGACCTATGATAAGCCGCCATAAGCATGATACCGGTCAATTCCCCGTGCGCGCCGGCCAAAGGCTGCATGGTAAAATTCGCAAAGCCCGTTATTTCGCACATCCATTGCTCTAACTCATACAAGACCTGCAAAGCCCCCTGGGTCCATTGCTCTCCTCCGGCTAACTGGGCTAAAAGTGGATGCAAATCCGTAAAACCTGACAAGCGTGCCAGGCCTTCCGTAAACTTGGGGTTGTATTTCATGGTGCATGAACCCAAGGGATAAAAATGGGTATCAATGGAAAAATTTTTCTGTGAAAGAAGGGTGTAGTGGCGCACACAATCAAGCTCGGAAACCTGGGGCCATGGCGCATCCTCCGAACGGGCGTATTGAGAAGGAACGCGCGCCTGGGTTGGCACATCCGAAGGTCCAAAACTAAACCCTCGGCGGCCTTCGACTGATTTTTCAAAAATTAATTCCATTTAAGTCCCTCTAACTTAATACTTCCTGTAAGGCTTTTGCGTACCGCTCAATTTCCTCTTTGGTCCTCTTCTCCGTGACAGCGACCAGTAAATACCGTTCCATGCCCGGATAATAACGTCCCAGCGGAAACCCGGCCGCAAAACCCTTGGCCATCATGGCCGCGACCACCGCAGAAGCATCAACAGGCAAATGGATCGTAAATTCATTGAATGTCGGCGCAGAGCGCTTGACTTCAACTCCCCTGATCTTAGACAATAGTTGTTTGGCAAATTCAGCTTTATCTAAATTCAATTGCGCCATTTCCTTCAGGCCGTTTTTGCCGATCACCGACATAAAGATCGCCGCCTGCAATGCGCATAAGGACACATTGGTACAAATGTTAGAAGTAGCTTTTTCCCGTCGAATATGCTGTTCGCGCGCCTGCAAAGTATTAACGAAACAACGTTGATTCTTGGAATCCAGCGTTTCCCCAACGATGCGGCCGGGCATTTTGCGCACATATTTCTTACGGCTACACATAAATCCCAAATAAGGTCCGCCGAAATTAAGCGGCAATCCTAATGATTGGCCCTCGCCGGTCACAATATCAGCGCCCATTTGGGCCGGAGTTTTCAATAACCCCAGAGAAATAGGATACACGCTGACTATGGCCAATGCGCCGACACTTTGGGCTTTGCGTATGATATCGGTAAAATCATCAATGGCCCCGAAAAAATTAGGGTTCTGCAAAATAATGGCTGCCGTATCTTTGTCTAAAAGCCGGTATATTTCTTCACGGCTGCTTTGCCCGTGCACAACAGGCGTTACTTCGAATTGACAAGACAAATGGTGTGTATATGTTGTTAAGATCTTGCGATAAATGGGACTGACACCGCCGTCCATGATCACTTTATTGCGGCCGGTCATACGGACAGCCATCATCATGGCTTCGTATAAAGCCGTTCCCCCGTCGTACAGGGAGGCATTGGAGACTTCCATGCCGGTCAAAGCGCATATGGCGCTTTGATATTCGAAAAGAGCCTGCAATGTCCCCTGAGAGCATTCAGGCTGATAAGGGGTATACGCCGTATAGAATTCTCCCCGGGAAGCCAAGGCCCCCACCACCGCTGGAATATAATGGTCATAATAGCCTCCGCCGATAAAAGGCACAACGTGCACATTATTCTTGAGAGACAGCGCCGTCACGCGACGGGTGGCTTCATACTCCGAAAGGCCTTTGGGTAAATTAAATGATCGAGGGTTATGTTCGGGTTTAATGTCCGCAAAAAGGGCGTCGATATTTTTGACGCCGATCTCTTTAAGCATTTCTTCTGCTTCTTGGGGGGTATTCGTAATATAAGGGTTCAATGAAAGATCCTAGATCAAGTCGCAATGGTCTCTAAATAACTGCGGTATTCTTGCGCATTCATAAGGTTGGTGCTCTCATCCATGTCACGGACTTCAATTTTTGCGATCCATCCTTTGCCATAACAATCCTTGTTGATCAAATCGGGGGTATCCTCCAAATTGCGGTTGATCGTCACCACCTTACCCCCCATAGGCGCGAAAATGTCGCTGGCGGCTTTGACTGACTCAACGGAAACAAACTGCTCAAACTGGTCTACTTCGCTTTCTTCCTGGGGCAGCTCAACGAAGGTTACATCGCCCAAAGCCTCCTGCGCATAATCGGATATGCCCATGGTTGCGATATTGTCTTCAATGGAAACCCATTCATGTTCTTTGGTATAAAGAAAATTTTCTTCGATCTCCATACTCTGCTCCCGGTTAAAAGATTATTGATCAGGTTTTTAAAGATCCGTTCTTATAAAAAGGCCTTTTGGCGACCGTAGCTGCCATTTTATTCTTTTCATCACCAAAAAAGATCTCAAGGCCGACATCATTGCTGTGGCGGCCCATAAACCCGATGCCGATCCCAAGCTGTAACGCCGGTGAAAACGTGCCGCTGGTCACCGTGCCTATTTCTTGGCCCTTCCCGTCATAAATTTTATGGCCCGCTCTGGGGCTTTTGCGCGAGGCGCTGACAAAAAAACCAATTCTGCGTGTCTCTGGGCGCCTAGATGATAAAGCCTGACGTCCGATAAAATCTTTTTGCCCATCAATGAATTTGTCTAAACCGGCTTCCAACGGAGAAATATTTTCTTCTAATTCGTGGCCATAAAGGCTGTAACACATCTCTACGCGCAAGACATCGCGCACCCCCAAGCCGGTAGGTTTTACTGTAGCATTGTTCAAAATCGTTTTCCAGATTTCTTTCGCTTTTTCCCAAGGGCAATAAATTTCATAGCCCAGTTCGCCGGTATAACCTGTGCGGCTGATCAAACAAGGAATGCCTGATATTTGAAATTGATCGAAAGTATAATAAGTTAATTTTTCTATACCCGCCGCCCCCAAAGCTTTTAATACATCGCGGGATCGCGGCCCTTGCACATCAAGTTTGGCCGTTTTAAAGGAAGCATCTTCAAAATGGGCTTCTTTATTTAAATGCGTACAAAAATGCCGGGCATCCTTCTCTATATTGGCCGCATTAACGACGATCATCCATTCCTGCGGGCCTTTGCGATAAACGATCAGATCATCGATCACGCCGCCGGATTCATTGAGCATGGCCCCATAACGGCAGGTTTTAAGCGGCATATCCGCGATCGTCTGGACCACAATACGATCCAAACCGCAGGCCTTCGCATCGCCTTTAATCATAAATTCCCCCATGTGGGAGCAATCAAAAATGGAAACTTGTTTGCGATTATACTCCCACTCGGCAAGAATGCTTTCATATTGCAAAGGCATGGACCATCCGCCAAAGCCGACCATTTTAGCGCCCAAGGCAATGTGTTCACTGTTCAAGGGAGTGTAATGAAGAGATGTATCTACAGGCATTGCTAAAAACTATAACCAAAAGTTATTTTAAAGTAAAGATAAAAATGAAGAACCAATATCTAGTTGTGAAGACTTTGGCCATACCCCAGTTCCTCAGTCAAATACCCCTCTTTTTTATCATATCCATTCAGTTTTAAAATCGAAGAGACCTGTCTTCCTTTTTTACATTTGCCTGTTTTTTCAATAAAAATCAGCAGATTTACCGCTTCCACTATGGCCTGGGGCACAGCCGCGACCCCTGCCTCCATGATCAATTGTTCCAATCTTAAAAGCCCACTTTCGGCAGAATTGGCGTGAATTGTGCTCACTCCTCCGGGATGCCCGGTGTTCCAAAAAACCCTCTCACTCCCATTAAAACTTTTAGCGAACAATTGCCTACACGGCTTGATGATAAAGAATTTTTGATGAAATTCTCCAAAATCATTAACAAAGAAGTAGACCGCATTGACAACTTAGTCCAAGAACTTTTGAATTTTGCTAAACCTAACCCCCCGCAATTAAACGAAGTTAATATCCATCAACTCATTGAACAAACGCTGGAGCCATTAAATAATGATCTTATTCGCCATAAAATCAATTTAAATGTCTCATTTAAAAATAAAAATATACTAATCCATATTGACCGCCAGCAAATCAAACAGGCCCTTTTAAATATATTCCTTAACGCCATTGACGCTATGCCTGAGGGAGGACTTTTATCCGTTAACACAAGCGCTCAATCTAATAAATTATGCGTTACAATAACGGATACGGGGAAAGGGATAAGCTCTGAGGATATAAAACATATTTTTGATCCTTTCTTCTCAAAAAAGGACCATGGAACAGGATTGGGCTTGTCCATCACCTATGAGATTGTGAAAAACCATAATGGAAAAATCTTCGCGGAAAGCGAATTGGGCAAGGGAACTACTTTTAGAATCGAACTTCCGCTCTAAAGCTCGCCTTTATGAAAAAGCTCAACTAAGGCATCAACAGGCTTGCGATTAAACTGCTTATTAATACATTCCTGTATTTCTAAAATGGCTTTGTCTTTACTTAAACCCTTGCGATACGGCCTGTCGGTTGTCATGGCATCAAAAGCATCTGCCACCGCAATAATAGCCGCAATCATTGGGACATCTTCCCCTTTTAATCCTTCGGGATATCCGCAACCGTCATAACGCTCATGATGATATTTCACGCCGCTGATGACTTCTTCAAAACCCGTCAATGGTGCTAAAATCTCTGATCCGCGACTAGGATGAGTTTTCATAATTTCGTATTCCTCAGAACTTAATTTATCTTGTTTGGATAAAATAGCCTCGGGAATGCCGATTTTGCCAATGTCATGTAAAAGCCCGGCAATATACAAATTTTCAAAGAATTTATGCGGAAATTTATACGCTTGGGAGGCCTCTAGCTGACGGCTTATAGCTAAAGCATACTTGGTCACACGCTCAGTATGGCCATGCGTATATGGATCCTTGGCTTCAATGGCTGATCCTAAAGCAATGGTCGTTTGAACAAACAAATTACGATTGCGCTCTGCTTCCTTCTTTAAGTCTTCAAATAATTGGGCATTACGAATGGCCATGGCCACATCAGAGGCCAAGGCCGAAAAAAAATCCAGTTCTTCCTGGTCAAAAGGATGGCCGTCGTTTTTTTCTCCAAGCAGCAGAACAGCCAAAAGCATGTGCTGATAATAAGCAGGCACGCAAGCCACCGCGTTAAGTTTTGGCAACTGTTCGCTAACATCGTGCAAAAGCTGTCTTGTGCCGTTCCCATTGGAAATAACACTTTCCTTCCAAAGGAGTTTATTAATATCTTCCACAACTAAAGCATTACGATTCTCAAAAATATATTTATATTCTTTTTGAATAAAAAGTTTTATCAAGGGGTTGGTTTTGTTAAAACGGATCAACCCTTCCGGAATACGCTCTCCTAATTCTCCACGGGAAATGGACAACACGTAAGAATCTTTAACAGGATCATAAAGGACCATGCCGGCATGTTGAATATGGGCCTTTTGGACAAGGGAACGAACGATAAGCTTGATTAATAAGCGGGGATCATGAATAAGAATCATCCCTTTGGATGCAGATTCCAACTCGCGCTTATAATCAATTTTTCGGGGAGACATGTCAGCTATTTAACTGCGCCAAAACGATTTTTTCGAGTTCTTCTAAAATAAAAGGCTTATGAATATACCCAATAACCCCGAGAGCTTGGGCTTCATTGATCGTTCCTTGTTCTTCAACGCCGGAAACCATAATGACTTTGATTGAAAGATTACTTTTACGCAATTCACGTAAAACTTGAATACCGGTCATCTCTTCCATCCTCACATCCAGCAACACCAAGCTTGGGTCCTCTTTAGCAATCAACTCCAATGCCTGACGGCCGCCGGAGGCTGTCAACACATCTATCTTACGTTTTTTAAAGAAATTACTGGCAAACTCACGGATATCAGATTCATCATCAACAATCAATAATTTAGCCATATATTATTCCACAGCAATGGGCAACCGCAATTTCATCTGTGTGCCCTGCATATATTTAGAAATCATTTCCACTGTGCCGCCATGATTATCTTCAACTATTTTTTTGATCACATAAAGACCAAGCCCAGTGCCTTTTTTACTGGAAAGTTTAGTGGTAAAAAACGGTGTAAATAATTTATCCGTATCCTCTTCTTTAACCCCAATACCATTATCTTCAAAAATAACCTGCGCGTAACCATCTTCCTTTAAAACATGTACTATTAAGGTGGGTTGATAACCGGGCTCATTCTGCTCATTCTTTCTTTGCATCATGGCATCATAGCCATTATCAATCAAGTTGAAAAATACTTCCTGCAACTGAGTAAAATTGGCTTTTATTTTAGGAATACTGGCAGGATCGTAATCATGGATTATTTTTAGCTGATCTGTCTTAATTTTAAACTGGGCCATTTCCAAAGCAGCCTTAAATACCGTTCCCACATCAATGGCTGTAAATCCCGCTTCTCCTTTACGGGTATATTTCAAAAGCCCCTGCACAATTTCTCCCCCCTGCATCACATTATCCTGCACGCGTACAAAAGCACGCTCGAACTCTGTCATTATCTCCTTCATCTTATCAGACATCGGCTCATTTTGATTCAAATGAACGGTGTCTAAAGCATCCCCAGCTATAAAACCCAAGGCATGAAAACGATTATTAATTTGATGGGAAAGCCCATCAGCCATGGTTCCTATAGTAGCCATCTTTTCAGCTTGAAATAATTGTTCATGAGTTAATTTCATTTTTTCATAAAACTGGGCATTTTCAATAGCCAAAGCTGTTTGATTGGCCAAAATACTAAACACAGCAAGGTCATCTTCACTATAAAGTTTTCCAGATTCTCTTTTGCCCATAATAATGATAGCGATAAGATTTTGATCAATAAAAATAGGAACAAGTAAATCTCCTTCAAGAGAAAAAATAATCTGTGCGATTTGAGTTAATTCCAAATCTTTGTAGTCCTGTGCCTTTTGTTTAATCTCTTCAAAAATAATAGAATTCTTTTTGTCTGATAAATACTGTACCAAAAAAGATTTCTCTTCAATGCTATCAGTAAATTGGTTGTGTCCAGATTTTCTTTTAGACGCACCTAAAATATACTTTTTCTGACCTCCATCATAAACATAGATCAATGCATGTTCTATTTGTATGGCATTTATTAGCACATCAACAATCATATTTAATAATTTTTTTAAATCTTTAATTTTCCCCATTCCAGCTGAAGCTTGACGTAAAGTAGTTTGATAACGCCGCTGTTCTTGTAATAAACGATCCGCTGCTCTTCGTTGTAAATAAAAGAGTATGAATGGACCCCCCGTTGCTAGAATTAACATTGCCCATGTTGCAATTTGCCATAGATGATATTTGTATCCAAAAATAAATGGAATTCCTAAAACAAAAGCATAAACCCCTATAAATATAACTGTATTTGACAAAGCTAATCGTATATCCATTAAACGATAACGGAAGATAGCATAAGTTAATACGGCATCTGATAGACATATAACAAAATGTCCGAAAGGATATATATTAAAACCCCAGGCTGGAAGAGCTGTTGTGGATCCCCCCATAAATCCTAGAAGCATGCAAAAAAATAAATAATTAGCTTGCGTCCGTTTTAGTCCGCTCGAACACTTGATGTATTTATACAAATTAAAAAATCCAGCGCTAACAATAGTAATCCAGACCGTAAAAAAATAAGAATACATTATTCCTGCTTTTAAATAATAGAACTCATGAAATAAAAAGATTAGGGAACCAGTCATTCGGCTTCCCAAGAACGTTACTAATAGAAAGACGCTCCCTTGAAAATATAAAAACAACAAGAATGCGGGACTTTTTAGTCCACAAAATTCATAAACAACATGATAAAAAAATACTGCAATAAAAATTATCCCTAATATAAAAATCTTCCAACCAAACAAAGCATTTGAATAATCCTTTGTTGCTCCTATCCAGAAAATCCCGGCCCCCCAAATTGCAACGGCTATATTAAACAAGGCCCAAATACGATGAAGCCTTTGGAATGAGTTCGAAAGAATTATCAATGCAAGAATGAGACTTGTGGCTCCTAAAAATAAACCGACAATAGAAAAAACATTTAGTGATTGAAAAATTGTCAAATTCATTGATTTCTTCTTTCGCTCAAATTTATTTTAATTTCTTCTGGCAGTCGTTCATAAACAGGAACCCTGGAATTCATTTTAGCGATCCATGCTATTCTTTGGTTTGCTGTGGCTATTAACTTCTGGGTGCCGTTCTTCTCAGAAACAAAGAATCTAAAAAATAATTCAATTCCTTTTTCATATATCTTTGAAAGAAACATTTTAACTATAATCCTATCAAACGGCATCGCCTCTTTTATATGCTCTACATCACAACTAAAACAATAAAACTCTCCGCCTTGATATAAACTTGGAGTCTCCGCCATTAATTTATAAAAGAACAAATCTTCTACACGTCCCAACCATTTCTCATAATTTGAAAAATAAATGTTCCCGACTAAGTTTGAATCTTCTAAAGTTGTATTGAAAGCTTGTTCTGATAAAAATAAATCACCCGAATGCCTTTTGTGTAAAATTTCAATTTGCCGCCCTAAAGATTCTTTCCTAATAAATTTTTTATAAAACTTGGCATTATCTCTTGAAATCATGGACTCAAGAAAGCCCTTTATTTCCTCTGGCATATTTTCTACAGAAGCTTCTCCGTGACCGATAATTCTTATCCACGATAATTTCTGCTCACTCACTGCAATTTCTCTAATTTCACCTTGGGGGGTTGCCTGAAACCATTCAAACATTAAATTAAATGTTGAACTACTTTTTCCATAGAGCGGCGTCATCCAGAAACGAACCTCAACAACATCATTTGCATACAGCTCTCTAAAAATTCTTAATTTCACCGAATTCGTCGCAATTCCCCACTGATTGCCGGCAGTAAACTTTAATATATTTTCCATAACCGGCTGTAAACCATACTCCCGGACAGTTCCCATCCAATCAAAATAGTTAGAAAAATAAACACTTTTCCCTTTTCTTTGTATATTTTTAAATGTTACAGGAAATCTTTTAATATAAACGGGCCCGCCCCCAGGACCTATTTCTTCCACTCTCATTCTAAATACACTATCATTGTATCCGAATCGATTGCTTAAAGAATCTCCATAAATATAATCATGCCTATATCCTTGCTTAAGATAAAAAGAAAATAGTTTTCTGCGTCCTTGTGACAATACCAAATCGACGCTTACAAATTGTCCTTCTTCTTTATCACAGGAAAAAATAGCAAATCTGTTATTCCGAGTATTTAATACTGCATTCCTAATCCCATTTAAATTCATTTTTTTAGCTACTTCTTCAGCTCCCCATACTGTTGTACCAGCAAAATCAAAATCAAATCCGTTCTCTACAAGGGTTCTCAAGATTCTATGCTTGGGCTTCCCCAATAAAGCCAACCATTCTCGGTCTGTTTTCTTTATAATCGATTCAACATCGCATCCCTGATCCCCATGCCCTGCCACAACCAACAGAAAGGCCCCATCATGCGACACAGACACGCCGACGTCCTTGACATTCCCAAACACGATTGGCTTGCCATTCTTTTGCCAACCAATCTTAAACTTCTCCGCCGGCCTTTTGTCACGCTTAAGCAATTCAGCCACCGCCGCCTTAATCAATGGAGTTTCAATCTTATGCCGATGGTCTTTTTTTGCATTGACTAACCGATTATCATATAAACACCGAATAACTGGGGCTTCATAACCAATCTCTTGAGATAATTCTCTTAGCTTATCCTCAATAATTTTCTGATCCCTTAACGTCGGATTGACTAAATCATACGCCGAGGGCCGTTCGGGAATAGTTTGCAGTATCTTTAGATCGCAATTCTTGACCCCAAGAATAAATCTATCACCGCAAAAAACTCCGGCATTCCCAATACCTTGTTCATTACTGACTTTAAAAATTTCGGAACTAATAATATATTTCTTATTTTCTTTAATTTGATTCGGCAAAACAATATCCATCTCTGCAATCTTTCTAGGTAAAGATAAATCTTGAGGAATAATGAGCTGCATTGCCTGCAAAGCAGAATCAATTAGGAATGGATCTCCTATAAGGAAAAAATTATTAAACCTAGGCAATGCCGTAATAGAATCCGCAATCAATTTCTCACGCAAAGCGGTCACCAATGCCCGCCCTTTACGTGTTTTGACGTTATACACAAGCTCGTGGACTTTATTAATATATTGAAACATTTTTCCTTGGAATAGAATTGGGCCATATAAGCCTGTCTGTGGATCAATATCAAGAATATTCTTTGACGTGGCTACAAAATTTTTATTAACATTTTCCACAGGAATTTGTTTATCTATCTCAAAAATAGCTGAAAAATGTGATTCCTTGTACGCCGAATCTTGCGAATAAATCTCCACCTTGACTTCCACGTTGCTATTGTTTGACGCTTTTTCTAAAACTTGCGCGTGAATTTCTATTGTGGCTCCGGCTTCCTCAGGCACTGGAATCGGCCTTTGAAGTTCAATATTTTTTGCTTTAATATAATCCAACCCTGTCAACCCCAAGACTTGTACTACTGCCTGAGTCATGGCTTCCAATCCAAACACAAACGGAAATAGCAATGCCCCTTTCCAATTATGATCAAGCAGATATGGATCGTCTTTAACATTGAGCTGTGCTTGGACAATTAGTTCAACATTGGGCATAAAATATTTAATCTCTTCAATAAATCTAAAATGGTTCGCCTTTAGGGTAGGAATCTTCCAAGTATCAAGTCCAGCTAATCTTGCCGCTACAATGACCTGCTGGGCCCCAGGATTCCCTTCTACCAATTGTCTAAAGCGCTTAACACCTTCTGCGACAGGGATCGCTTCAATGCCTTTTTCGGCAAGACGGTTGACGCTGCCTAACTTCGCCCCCATACCAACTGCATCCCAAATGCTATAGGCCACCGTCGTAATTTGTGTTTTAGGATGTTCATGCTTAAATTGTTGGAGATAGAGGTTCAAAATTTCATTGGATAAACCATACCACCCGCTTCCCTCCATCCCGGTCATTCCAATTATTGAAGTAATTCCAACGATTAACTTAAGGGAACTGTCAGATAGGGCTTGGCAAACATTGACAGCCCCCATCACTTTAGGTAGTGACTCACTCAAAGCTTCATTAATACTGAGTTGTGTTAAACGTTTTAGGCTATTTAAACCTGCGCCATGAATGAATCCAGTAATCTTGCCTTTGCTTTGTTCGATTTCTTTGATGACACTGGCAACGTTCTTTTCATCGGCCACATCGCACTGATAATAGCTGACCTTTAAATGTTCTCTCTCAAATTGATTTAAAGTCTGGACTATTTCATTGTTTTCATCCTTTTTATCTGTGGGCAAAGCCGAACGGCCCATCAAAACTATCTGTGCTTTTGTTGCTCGGGCAAACTCCAAAGCGCACTGTGCTGTGATTCCTTTAGCCCCTCCGGTTACTAAAATAACATCTTTTATTGACCATAAAATATTTCGTTTCTTATAACCAGAAGGCTGTGAATTATTATAAAAGCCAACTTTTCTCGTCACCTTTGAATCATATTCAACGACATTAAAACGTTCGTAAGTTTGAAGTTCGTCAATCACCCTCGAAGCAATTTCTTTCTCAGATGTTCGAGCATCAAAATCAATTATTCTGACTTTTAATTCAGATCTCTCAAGATATAGCGTCGATACTATTGATTTAAAACAAGATGAAGCAATTCCCCCAGCAAATTGAACAACAACAACAAAAGCATCTTTATTCATTTGGTTGGAATAGGCTAAATCAACAATCTTATGTGCTTTTTTAATTATTTCTTTAAAAGAATCATTATTGAGATCACCAGCTTGTTTTTTTCTTGGGGAAATTGCAATTAAACAATCAACTTGGCTTATCTTCCCTATACTATCGTTATAATAAATTTTTGCGGTTTTGGCTTTTATAGTCTTGAATTGGTCCGCAATTTTATCAACCAGAGGCTCATTCTCTTCTGACAGAAAAACAATATTCTTTAATTCTTTCAATTGATTGACATTCTTAGTCTTAATTTCTTCCAGTTTTAAATCAAAGACAAAATTTCTTACCCATATTTTGTCATGATAACGCCTTAAAATATCACTCACTAATTCTTCCCGCGAGCCTGCATTTGCTTGTGAGGCCAATTCGTTAAGCTGATCCCCAATTTCGCCTAAAGTGTTATTGGAAAATTTTGAGGGGTCTACTTGGCCACCTATTCCAAGCAGACGGGCGGCCTTGCCTATAAGTTCCGCGGCTTTTATCGAGTCCAAATTTAAATCATCCAAAAGTTTTGAGTTCAAATTAATGGATCCCTTATCAAATCCGGTAATCTGTTGCGCTAAATCAATCAGTAAATCAACAATGTTATCTTTTCCTTTAACCGCTTCCGGTAAACCTCCCGGAATGACTTCTTCATTTTGTTGGGCTACTTTTATGGCTTGTGCCGGAATTTGCAAAGATTCACTCTTAAGGATTTGATTTCCGATTTTCAATGGATGTTCGCATTGATTCTCGATAAATTTCTTTCTGGAAGCAGGCACAAATATTCTGATAAGCCTATTCTTATACAGTTCTTCCCATTTAACAGGGACGCTGCGTACAAATAATTCAGCAAGAACAATATTTAAATCACGGTCATTTTGTGCTGTAGATTCAACCGGCAAACAAAGAGGCCCTTGTCCTTTATTGATTGCTTTAACTAAATCCGTTAACACACGTCCTGGGCCAACCTCAATTAAAAGATCACATTCTTTGGAAATAGTTTCAACCAAACCAATAAAGTTGACTGGAAAAATCACCTGCTTTGAAAAATATTCTCTTACATTTATTTTGCCATCGATGAATACAGGACTCATGCCAGAATAAACTTTGATACTGCTTGGCTTAAAAACATCCGGCAAAACTTTGCTGGATCGAATCTTTTTTGAGGCAGATTTCATCAAAGAAGAATGAAACGCATTAGACGCATTCAAGCGAAAGGTCGAAATATCTTCTTTTTTGGCTAACTCGATTATTTTTTCAATTTCTTTATTCCCACCGGAAGCTATCATCTGGCTTGGACTATTGATATTGGCTAGAAGAATATTGCCTTTTATTTTCGCAATCAGCTCTTCTACCTTTTGCTTCGAACAAAATAAACTGACCATGCCCCCGGCGGAGCGTCCCTTTGCCACCATCAATGCTCCACGTAATTGGGCAAATTTAATCAAAACATTTTTATCAAAAGCGCCGGCTTTATAAAAAGCTGTTAATTCACCTAAACTGTGTCCAGCGACACTTTCCGGTTCTATATTAAGTTGAGATAAAAACTCTGTCCAAATAAGTGAACTTGCAACAATCGCCGGTTGGGTGATGCGCGTATCGGACAATTGTTTTTCAAATTCTTGGGTTTCTTCTTTAGTGAAGAATTGGTCGACAGCCTTATAGATATGTTCAGAAAGCGGCAATTTAGACAAATCCAGCAAATCCCGCGCCCATTTAAAACGTTGAGTTAATACACGGGTCATATTCAAACGCTGGGATCCCTGCCCAGGGTATAAAAATCCTATTCGATTTTTCTTAAACGCATTACTTAAAATAATTTGTGTGCCGGGATCTTTGGCCTTGATCCGATGAATTTGGCCTTCTTCGACAGAGGTTTGGTCGATGTCTTGTTCAAGTAAAACCAAAGCGTCATATAAGTATTCAGGTGAATCTGTGACAATCGCTGCTTTAATCGGAAGATGGGGCTTGGCTTTCTTATTCAAAAACGCTGCCAGATCTGCCATTTCCGCGATACTGATATTGCGTAAATCTTTTTTAAATTTCTCTATGACCTTCTTTAAATGAATTATTGTCCGGGAAGTAAAAACAAAAATTTCGCTCTGCTGCTGGCTGACAAATAATGCGCTTGCATCAATCTTAGGCCTTATTTCTTCTTTAGGCTTATCATAAGATTCAACGGTTATGTGACAGTTTATCCCTCCAAATCCAGCCGATGATATACCTGCCCTTGCAATTTTCGTCGGTGAAAGTACCTCACCTTGAATTAACGGATATAAATTCTTAGCTTTATCCTTAAAAACTTCATTGGGATTTGTACAACTGGCTGTGGGAGGTAAAATGCGCTGGTTAACAGCCAAAACAGATTTGATAAGACCTCCAATACCGGCGGCTGCTTTAGTGTGGCCAACAATGGATTTAAAAGAAGTCACTCCACATTTATGTATATTTTTATTTTCCTTAGAAGCGCTTTGTTCTATGGCCATGGCTATGCCTTCAAGCTCAACTTTGTCGCCCTTTGTTGTTCCTGTGCCATGACCCTCAACAAAATCAACATCACCTATCTTGTATTTAAGTCCCTTATAGGCTCGTCCAATAGCAAACGATTGGCCGCTTGAGGATGGCTCCATGATGCCGCCTCTGCCGTCAGATGAAATCCCCCAGCCTTTAATAATGGCGTAAATATAATTCTTATCTTTTATAGCGTCCTCTAATCTTTTTAAAAGTATAAATCCGCATCCCTCGCCTGGTAAAAACCCATTAGCA